>NZ_JBFQEG010000031.1:0-1625 GCF_040930515.1 Streptococcus huangxiaojuni | reverse complement strand
TGGCCAAGAATCTCCCCTCAAAAACTTCAAATACTCAAAAACCACACCGTGATTCTTTCATCTTGATTGTTTTCAAGACAGAAATCACTGTGTGGTTTTATTTTGAAACTAGTTTTTGCCCAGACTCTTTTTGCTTCATGTGACATTTGTCATATTAATATTGACAAATGTCATATATATTTAGTGACATTCGGCAATTGGAAAACGGTTTCCTATTGAGTAAAATAAAGACAGTTAAAGCAGTAAATCCAGTATTTTCAAGGTTTTGATCAGATTTGGATTTATTGAAAATAAAGGAGATGGTGCAATGAAATATTTAGTGCTGGTCAGCCACGGTGGTCTTGCAGCCGGTCTAAAGACTTCTTTAGCTATGTTTGCAGCAGATAAGATGGATCAAGTCATCGCTGTCGGTCTTGAAGATGGCAAGTCCGTTGAAGAGTTTGCAGCAGATTTCAAAGAAGCAGTGACTGTTTTGCAGGCTGACGATTCAGTTGTCCTTTTGGCTGATATCGTAGGAGGTAGTCCATTAACAACCGCCTGCAGTGTGCTTAGCGATTTGGGAAAATTGGACAGCGCTCTTGTTCTTGGCGGTATGAATCTGCCGATGGCTTTAAACTCGCTGGTTCTGAAGGACAGTCTCGCCGGAAGGGATCTTGTGACCGCTGTTTTGTCAGAAGCACAGTCAGCCTTGCAGGAATTTAAGGTAGAGGCCGCTGAAGAAGAAGCCGAAGACGATATTTAACATTAAGCCGGGATTAATTACACATGAATCCTGAGCTTTCATACAAAGGAGAAAAGAAACATGTCAGTATCATTTGTACGTATTGATGACCGAATGATTCACGGTCAAACCGTTACCCGCTGGGCCAAGGAATACCCTTGTGACGGCTTGATTGCAGTTAACGATGCAGCTGCAGCCAATAAAGTCTTGACACAGGCTTATAAAGGTGCATCAGATAAAAAGACTTTTGTCTGGACTGTAGACGCTTTCAAACAAAAATCGCAAAAAGTTTTAGAGTCTGATACACGCTATTTTGTCATCACCAAAAACCCGATTGATATGAAGAAATTATTGGTTGATCAGGGCTTTGTTCCAGATGAGGTCAAAGAAATTATAGTCGGTCCGGCAAATGATCGTCCTGGGGCAGTGAAATTAGGGAACAATCAGTCCATTACGCAAGAAGAAGCGGAAGCTTTAGAAGCTATTGAGCAAGCTGGTTATAAGGTGAAATTCCAATTGCTCCCCGATGTTTCTATCGGCTACTGGTCAGATTTCAAAGCTAAATTTGGCTTTTAAAAGTTATCATTAAAATTAAACACAGCCTAAGAGCTATGCAAAAAAGAGAATGGCTTTAAGTTTTGAATTCATATGGTCAATCGCAGCCGTCTGAAGGCTTTGCAGTCTTAACAGCCTGCCGCACCCTTCTAGTCGTCTTGGCAGAGGTGCGCAGACGAAATCACAGATTTCTGGCTTACCGTCAGCCGTAACCGTCTGAAGGCTTTGCAGTCTTAACAGCCTGCCGCACCCTTCTAGTCGTCTTGGCAGAGGTGCGCAGACGAAATCACAGATTTCTGGCTTACCGTCAGCCGTAACCGTCTGAAGGCTTTGCAGTCTTAACAGCCTG
>NZ_JBFQEG010000030.1:0-17807 GCF_040930515.1 Streptococcus huangxiaojuni | reverse complement strand
CCGTCTGAAGGCTTTGCAGTCTTAACAGCCTGCCGCACCCTTCTAGTCGTCTTGGCAGAGGTGCGCAGACGAAATCACAGATTTCTGGCTTACCGTCAGCCGTAACCGTCTGAAGGCTTTGCAGTCTTAACAGCCTGCCGCACCCTTCTAGTCGTTCTGGCAGAGGTGCGCAGACGAAATCACAGATTTCTGGCTTACCGTCAGCCGTAACCGTCTGAAGGCTTTGCAGTCTTAACAGCCTGCCGCACCCTTCTAGTCGTCTTGGCAGAGGTGCGCAGACGAAATCACAGATTTCTGGCTTACCGTCATTTTTGCTTTGCTTTTTATGGTTTTTGTATTTGTTGGAGGAGTTTATTATGACAATATCTTGGTTGCAGGCGGCCATTTTAGGGGTCTTTGCTAGTCTGTCGTCAATGCCCGGTATGGGCGGGTCAAGTATCGGGAATTATACGCTGGGGCGGCCTCTGGTTGGGGGGCTGGTCTGCGGTATCATTCTTGGTGACTTAAAGACAGGTATTATCTGCGGTGTAGCTATGCAGTTGGTTTACATCGCTCTTGTAACCCCTGGGGGGACGGTATCAGCTGATGTTAGGGCCGTATCTTATATTGGTATTCCGCTTGCTATGGTAGCTATACATGCTCAAGGGATTTCAGCGTCTTCATCGGAAGCAGCTGACTTGGCTAAATCTATGGGAACGCTGGTTGGGACTATCGGAACCGTTCTTTTCTATGGAACAGCAACGCTGAACTTGGCTTGGCAGCATATCGGCTGGCGGGCTGTCGAAAAAGGTGAATTTAAGAAGCTCTATATGGTTGATTGGGGTCTGCCTTGGATTTCCCATATGCTTTTCTCCTTCCTGCCGACTCTCATTATGTGTAAGCTTGGTGCTTCGGCCGTAACAGCTTTGCAGGAAGCACTCCCTATGGATGGTCTGGCTATGAAAACGCTCTTTACAGTCGGCTCCCTCCTCCCTTGTGTTGGGATTGCTATTTTATTGAAGCAGATTGTCGAAAAAGTAACAGATTTTATTCCGTTTTTTGTCGGTTTTACTTTAGCGGCTTCATTGGGGCTTAATTTAGTATCGTGTGCAGTTATTTCATTGATTTTTGCCTTCTTGTTCTACGAAATTGATATGGTAAGACAAAGAGGGGCAGGAGCTGTTTCCGAACCTGATTACGATGACGATGATGAGGAGGACATTTAGATGGCAGAGACAAAGAAAATATCAAAAAAAACACTGGTTAAATCATTTCATCATTGGTATTACGGACATTTAACCTGTTTTTCGCAGGAACATATGCAGACATTTGGCTATCTGACTTCAATGCTTCCTATTGTTGAAGAACTTTATGACCAAAAAGATGATCAAAAGAGATCCATGCAGACCTATACAGCCTTTTTCAATACCGAACCTCAGTTGGGAAGTCTTATCGTCGGTGTAACAGCCGGTTTGGAAGAAGCGCGCGCTAATGGCGAGATGGTCGATGATGAAACCATTAACGGTATGCGTGCTGGCTTAATGGGGCCTATCGCAGGGATTGGCGATTCTCTTGTTGTCGGTACCTTGATTCCTATTCTTTTGGGGGTTGCTTTGGGACTGTCAAATGGCGGGTCGCCGGTCGGTGCTGTTTTCTATATCGTTGTTTGGAATCTGCTGGCTTATTTTGGCATGCGTTTTGCTTATTTCAAAGGTTATGAATTAGGTGATAAGGCTGTGGAATTCCTAGTTGGTCCCCAAGGTCAGGCTATCCGCAAAGCTATTGCTATTGTCGGAGGTATGGTTATTGGGGGAGTTGCAGCGACATGGGTTTCTGTAACGACAGCCTTTCAATTGAAAGATAGGTCAGGAGAAGCCTTCTTGGTGCTGCAAGATCAATTTGATGCCGTTTATCCGGGTCTCTTAACAGCCCTGTTCATCGTCTTTTGTTGGTGGCTTATGGCTAGGAAAAATTTGTCGCCGATCAAAGTCATGCTACTTTTGGTTGTCATTGCTTTTGTTGGTGTTTTAGTCGGCTTCTTTAACCCAGGACTGTCTTACTAGTATCCAAGCAGCAGCTTTCATGAAGTAATGAGAGGACAGGAGTTATGACAAAGCAAGAATTAGTTCAAGGCTATGAAGAGGAAATCCATTACCAAAAGCACATGCTTGAAAATTTAGGCCGCTGGTTCTCATTGTTTTTTATCTTTGCCAGTATTGGCGTTGTTTTACTCTATTTCTTGGCAGCCAATCTTTGGGGGTTAATCATTGGTTTTGCCTTAACGCTTTTGGGAATTTTAGGTATGCTGCTTTTTGGTTATGGGATTTATAAGGGCCGGCTTAATGTGCAGAAGGTAATTGCTGACTTTGAACTAAAGGTAAGCCTTCTGCAAAAATGAGGAACTCTTTTTCTGAAAAAGCGTAATCTCCTGCTTTTCAGAAAAAGAGTTTTTTGTACGGCCTACTGCTATGAATGGTAAAAAATCCTGGTTTAAGATTGGAGGCTGCTTTTTATTTCAAATGTATTAGGAAGAATATAATAAATGTGATATAATAAGCCTATCTTCGGAAAACGCTTTCTTTGAGCTGCAAATGATTCCGGCTGAACTTGAATTGTGTTTAGGGAGTGAAGAGGTAGGGAATGAAATTATCTGAGTTAGTTCTGGATAACTATACAAAATTAAATGAGACGGACTTGCTTATTTGGAATTATATTGCGACCCATAAGGAGGAAGTGTCTCGACTGACGATTAATGACTTAGCGCAAAAGACTAATGTTTCGCGCACAACTATTTCACGCTTTGTACGAAAGATTAAACTGGGGGGATACAGCGAATTAAAAGTGCTTCTGCGTTTGGAGCAGGAGAATCTAAACACTTTTGATACAGAAGTGTTTGAATTTACCTGTGATTCTCTTATTCAGTATATTAATAATCAAAAACATAAAGATTATAAAACAGTCTGTCAGTTGATTTATCAGGCTAAACGAGTCTTTGTCTATGGATCTGGAGACATTCAGATGTCTGTTGCAAAGCAGATTAAGCGGATGTTCACATCGGCCAAAGAAATCATTTATGATTTTGCTGGGACAACTTTTGATCATGCAATGTATGAGGTCTTTAATAAAGAGGATGTGATTATCATGATTTCGCTGAGTGGCAATAGTAAAAAAGTTGTTGATATCGCCTGTCGTTTAAAACTTTTAGGAGTAAAAATTATTTCCATAACCGAATTCAAAAATAATCAGCTAGCCGAATTTAGTGATGAAAATTTATATATTGATTCCATAAATTTAAATTTTTTGCAAAATCATCCCAATTACAAAATTACCATGCCTTACTTTTTATTAGCAGAACTGCTTTTTATTCAATATGCTATCTATAAGAATGAGCAGCTTTTACTGCAAGGTAAAAAAGAAATACTATGATAAAAATTCACAGCTCCTGTGAATTTTTTTTAGTTTCAGGAATAAGTCACAAGAATTGTAAAAGCGCTTGCAAAGTCTTGTTTGGCATTGTACTATTATTCCGTAAGGTACCTTCAAGAGAATAAACGAAATAAACAGAACTGATGACAGCAGTTCATGAGGCTCAAAGATTTATGCTATTTCAACTGTTATTCTGTACAAACAGCCGGCATTTATAATTAATGAAAGGAGCGTCAAATCATTATGATGAAAAAAATTCAACGTTTGGGTGGAGCGATGTTCACCCCAACGCTGTTATTTGCCTTTTCCGGTATTATGGTGGGTCTGTCAATCATTTTTACTAATCCTAATTTAATGGGAGGATTAGCAGATCCTGACCATATTTGGTATCGCTTTTGGCAGGTTATCTCAGCAGGTGCATGGATGATTTTCTTACAGCTGCCGGTTTTATTTGCTTTAGCTTTGCCTATTGCGCTTGCGAAGAAACAGCAGGGGCGAGCCTGCTTGGAGGCAATGGCGACTTATCTGACTTTTAACTATTTTATCAATGCTATGCTGACCCAATGGGGATCTTTCTTTGGTGTGGATATTAGTGCAAAGGCTGGCACAGGTTCTGGTTTAACGATGATTGCCGGTATTAAGACTCTGGATACTGGGATGGTAGGGGCACTTTTTATATCTGGTGTTGTCGTTTGGCTCCACAATCGCTATTTTGATAAAGAACTGCCAGAGACAATGAGCATTTTTAGGGGATCGGCTTATGTAGTAGCGCTGGCTTTTTTTGCTATGATTCCAATCGCTTTTCTGACTTGTATTGGCTGGCCGCTTATCCAAGATGGTATACGAAGCATGCAGGGTTTCTTTATTAACAGCGGCTCCTTGGGCATTTGGGTGTATGGCTTTCTGCAGAAAATTCTCATTCCTACTGGACTTCACCACTTCATCTATGCCCCTTTTACTTATGATAATGCTATTGTTCAAGGCGGGACATCCGCTTACTGGGCAACTCATTTACATGAATTTGCCACATCATCATCCAGCTTAAAAGAACTGTTTCCTATCGGCTTTTCCTTATCTGGTATGGCAAAAGTTTTCGGGTCAATTGGTGTAGCAGGTGCTTTTTATGTGACTTCCCGTCCGGAAAAGAAAAAACAAGTTCTTGTTCTCATGATTCCGGCAACCTTAACAGCAGTTTTAACGGGGATTACGGAACCGCTTGAGTTTACTTTTCTCTTTATTTCTCCTTTCCTTTTTGCTGTTCATGCCTTTTTGGATGCTAGTTTGCAGGCCTTATCATTTGCCTTTGGTGTTGTTGGTGATTTTGGCGGCGGGATTATCAACTGGGTTTTCTTAAATTGGCTGCCTTTAGGCTACTACCACTGGCCGACCTATCTTACACAGGTTATTCTGGGGTTGGTATTTATGGTGATTTGGTTTCTTGTGTTTGTATTTTTAATCCGCCGTTTTGATATAAAAACGCCAGGACGTGAGGAGGATAATGAAGAGACGAAACTGTACAGCAAGGATGACTATATCTCAAAAAAAGGCAGCTCGAAAAACAGTAATAAATCAGCAACGATGATTCAGGCTGAAAGATATTTGGATCTAATGGGGGGTGCTACTAATATTGCTGATGTTACAAACTGTGCCACACGATTGCGAGTAACCTTAAAAGATGAGTCGAAACTGGGTAGTGAGTCGGCATTCAAAGCAGCCGGCGCTCATGGTCTTGTGCATAACGGCAAAGCTGTTCAAGTTATTGTTGGGCTTGATGTGCCTTATGTCAGAGACGATTTTGAAAGCTTGCTAAGTTTTAATTAGTAAGCCCAGTTTGCTATTTGTATGAAAGAAGATTAGTAAAGTATTTACTGTCAAGCAACGGCTTGCTTGCCTGTGATTTTTAAATGATTGCATTTTAATGAATTGAACACGGCCTAAGAGCTGTGCAAAAAAGACAGCCCTTCCTTGAGTCTCTAGTGACTCGGCGGTCAGGCTCCTATTTTTGCTTTGCTCTTTTAACGGCCTTTGTATCTTATGAATTGAACACGGCCTAAACGCTGCGGGAAAAAGATGTCCTGACTTAGAATCTGACGATTCGTCAGTCAGTCCCCTATCTTCCTTTTGCGTTCTTAACGGCCTTTGTATCTTATTTTAAAGGAGTTTTGGTTATGGAACGTCAAAGACAAAATATTGTTATTGCCGGCGGCGGCAGCACTTATACAGCAGGGATTGTCACTATGCTTTTGGATAATTATGACAATTTTCCGATTGCTTCTATCAAATTGTATGATAATTTAGAAGAAAGGCAAACCCGTGTTGCTAAAGCTTGTGAAATTATTGTAAAAGAAAGGCATCCGGACATTGTGTTTACTTATACCACTGACCCTGTAGAGGCGTTTAAGGGGGTTGATTTTGTGATGGCACAGCTCCGTGTTGGACTTTTTGCCATGCGGGAACTGGATGAAAAAATTCCATTTAAGCATGGTGTGGTAGGTCAGGAAACATGCGGACCCGGAGGGATTGCTTATGGCTTGCGCACCATTGGTCCTTTGATTGAAATTATTGATTATATGGAAAAATATTCCCCTAACGCATGGATGCTTAATTATTCAAACCCAGCGGCTATAGTAGCAGAGGCCTGCCGAATTTTGCGCCCCAACGCTCGTGTTATTAATATTTGTGATATGCCGGTTTGTCTGGAGGAAATTTTCGCTCGGATTTTGGGCTTGAATTCGCGTAAAGATTTCGACGTGCGCTATTATGGTCTTAACCACTTTGGCTGGTGGACCCAGATTCGTGACCACCAGGGGAATGATCTGATGCCGCGGCTGATGGAATATGTCAAAGAGCATGGTTATGAAGAGTATACACCGCAAGGACAGCATAAAGAGTCCTCTTGGCTGGAAACAATGCGGGCAGCTAAAGATCTCTATGCTATGGATCCGACTAAGCTGTGGAACACCTATTTAAAGTATTACCTCATGGCACCGGAAACAGTAGCACATTCTGATCATGATTATACCAGAGCCAATGAAATTATGGATCGCCGCGAAAAAGACACACGCGAAGAGTGTGAACGTATCGTTGCAGCTGGGACAGCGAAAGGGACTTGGTTTGCCTCCAATGAGCATGCACAATTTATTGTGGATCTTGCTTGCGCTCTGGCTTTTAATACCAAAGAACGCTTCTTGCTTATCGTACCGAATAATGGCGCTATTGCTAATTTTCCAGATGATGCAATGGTCGAAATCCCATGTATTGTCAGCAAAGACCAGTATGAGCCGCTCTCCATAGGCAAGATTCCTACCTTCCAAAAAGGATTGATGGAACAGCAGATTGCTTCAGAGAAGCTGGCTGTCGAAGCATGGATTGAGGGAAGCTATCAAAAGTTATGGCAATCTTTTATGATGAACAAATCAGTGCCTAGTGCAAAAATTGCCAAGGAAATCTTAGATGATATGATTGAGGCCAACAAAGAGTTTTGGCCGGAACTGCATTGAGATTGCTGTCAGGGGCTGGGGCAATAAGCCCCAGCTTTTTTCCGAGCTCTTGAGCATATGTTATCAGCTGCTAATGGCAGCTGACTGAGCTTTGAGACAAGACATATGTCCTAAGATTTTTGCGGTTTCAGCCAAATGCAGGAAAATTGATTTTTTATATCGGATTATGGTTTTGCTGTCTTGTTCAATTAAAAGGGAAAAGTAATGAAAAGAAAAAAAGAAATATTTGTTTTGGTGCAGTTCTTCTCCTATATCAGCTTTGGCTTGTGTATGGCACTACTGATTCCTTTTATGGCAGAACTAGGCTATAATTCTTATCAGAGAGGCTATGCCCTGTCAGGCTATGCAGTCCTTAATATTCTTTTGCAATTAATTTTTGGTTACTTATCTGATAAATGGGGAACAGCTAAATGGATTAATTTAATGTCTATGCTGGTTTTTGTATTGGCAGCGGTTAGACTGTTTGCAGGGAGAGAACCGTCTTTTGTTATTTTACTGGGGTTGGTTTCCATTACAGGAGGTTTTTTAAACAGTCTCTGCGGGCTTGAAGATACTTGGATTATTGGTATAAATTACTATTTTCGAAAAAGTCTGTCGACCCTGAAAGCTTTTGGTTCTATTGGCTGGGCTTTAGGCAGTATGGGAGGCGGCTTGCTTTTGCACCATTTTGGTTACCGAGGGATTGGTCTGCTTATTGCTGGTCTGGGTTCTTTGGTCTTGGTTTTAATGATTTTCCTTCCTGATATTGAAAAGTTCAATAAGAAAACAGTAGTTTCGGGCAAAGATTTGATCGGCCTTTTTCAAATAAAAGCTTATATTATTCTGCTGCTGATTCTTTTCTTTCTTTATGCGATGGTAGTAGCCAATACAAGCTTGGTAGTCGACAAAATGTTGTTTTTAGGGGCTAGCAGCATAGAAATTTCGTTAAAGTGGGGGATGGGAGCTGTTTTGGAAATTCCGATGTATCTTTTTGGCATGCACTTTATTGATAAATACGGTGCCCTTGGGATGCTAAAGGTGAGTGCGGTTATTTCATCGCTACAATTTCTGTTATTTGCTTTAGTCAATCATAGTTCCCTGATTGTCTTAATTTGTGTACTGCAAGTATTTACAACACCAATTATCCTGATTAGTTCGAAATGGCTTATTGCTGAGCTGATACCATCCTATCTTAACAGCAGCGGGCAGCTGCTGGCACTCAGTCTTTATATGGGCTTATCCTCACTGCTTATTCCCCTTCTGAGTGGTGTTTTGGGCTTGAATCTTGGCTATTCAGTGAGTCTAGCTCTATTTTCCCTATTTGGCGTGCTGGCTTTTATTTTCTGCCTTTTTTTCGAAAAGGAAGTAGGGACCTCGGGAACATAAATGCAGTTGAAGAGTTTTCTGAATTTTATTAATTTTCAAAAGTATAGGGTTAAAACTATTGACAGAAATAAAAAATAAAGGTATACTACAATCAATCATAAACAAGGAGCCAGAGATGTCCAAGTACGCTTTATCTTTGCATAAACAACTGCACCATCGCTATTACTTTAGTTTCTTTAGATAGACGTTTGTAGGGTTGTTGCCGGTACAAACGTCACTTCAGGTTTGTATCTATGAAGCTAAAGCATTTTGTTGTGACCAAGCCGATTAGATAATAGTTCTAACTGGCTCAAGAAAGAATGAAAAATTTTCATCTTACCCGCAATGAAACCGGTTAGAAGAAGGAGCTAACTGGTTTTTTTATTGTTTATGAACGGACATTCCTGTTCTGCGGTGCTGTATAAGGCTGCTGTAACAGAAAAATTAAAAAAAGAGGTACACAGTATGAAACGCTTAATGAAAACAGTATGTGGTTTAGGTCTTGCTTGTCTTTTATTAGCGGCTTGCTCTCAAAAGTCTGATAGCAGTAAAACGGCTGCAAGCGATGCTAAACATATTGGGATTTTGCAGTATGTTGAACACGAATCTTTGACTGCTGCCCGTAAAGGCTTTATTGATGAGCTGGAGCAAGAAGGCTATGTGGATGGCGATAATATCGTTATCGATTACGAAAACGCTCAGGGAGATCAGGCTAATTTGCAAACTATTTCTGAGAGTCTGGTTCAGGATAATGATCTTGTTCTGGGGATTGCTACTCCAGCTGCTCAGGCCTTAGCAACAGCCTCTTCTGATGTGCCTATTTTATTTACAGCCGTTACCGATCCGGTATCAGCTAAGCTGGTAGACTCTATGGAGAAGCCGGGCAGTAACGTAACCGGGACAAGTGATCTTTCACCTATCGACAAGCAGGTTGAATTGCTGCAGGAAGTTCTGCCTGATGTCAAAAAAGTTGGTATTATGTATACAACAAACGAACGGAATTCAGAGGTTCAGGTTGAAGATGCAAAAAAAGCTTTTAAAGCTGCCGGTATTGAAACGGTGGTCAAGGGTATCTCATCCACCAATGATGTTCAGGATACAGCTAAAAGTTTGATGAATCAAACAGAAGTACTATTTATCCCGACAGATAATACAATTGTCAGCTCAATATCTCTGATTACCGATTTGTCTAAAGAGATGAAAGTTCCAGTTGTCGGTGGTTCAGCTGATGTTGTAGAAAGCGGTGTGCTCTTCTCTTATGGAGCTGACTACGAAGCGCTTGGCCGTCAGACAGCACAGCTAGCGGTGAAAATTTTAGAAGGCGAAGAGCCAGATAAGATTGCTGCCGAGTATCCAGATACCCTTCAAGTTGTTGTTAATGATGAGATGGCTGAAACGCTGGGGATTGATATCAGTGCCATCAAGGAATAAGAAAACAGATTGAGATTAAGTTATTTTCAAGAGAGGAAATCATGGCAGATATAGTATTATCAAGTATTTCACAGGGCCTGTTATGGTCGGTCATGGCTATCGGGGTTTTCTTAACCTTTCGAATTTTAGATATTGCTGATCTTTCAGCTGAGGGAAGTTTCCCGATGGGTGCTGCTGTTTGTGCCTTACTGATTGTCAAGGGTTTGCACCCTTTTTGGGCGACTGTTGCCGGCATGCTTGGCGGTATGCTGGCCGGTGCTGTTTCAGGTTTTATGCACACAAAGATGAAAATTCCGGCTCTGCTGACAGGGATTATCACGCTGACAGGTCTTTACTCGGTCAATTTGCTGATTTTGGGGCGCTCTAATCTTTCGCTTTCCGGTCAAATTACTTTGGTTAGTATTGTTCAGGACTGGGGCCTGGAAAAAACAACGGCAGTTCTGCTTATTGGGGGAGCGTTTGTGGGAGCGGTCATCCTGAGTTTGGTGATACTGCTCAACACACAAATCGGTTTGGCTTTGCGGGCTACCGGCGATAATCTGGCCATGGGGGAAGCAAACGGCATCAAAGTTGACCGTATGAAAATTCTTGGTTATATGCTGAGCAATGGCTTGATAGCCCTTTCTGGTGCTCTTTTAGCTCAGAACAATGGTTATGCTGATTTGAATATGGGTGTTGGGACGATTGTCATAGGTCTGGCTTCTATCATTCTGGCAGAGGTTGTTATTAAATACCTTCCGCTGGGTCAGCGTTTGCTGTCGATTGTCCTGGGAGCTGTGCTTTACCGCTTGATAATTGTTATTATTTTAGCTATGAATGTTGACGCTCAGATGATTAAATTGGTTTCAGCTCTTCTTTTAGCCCTGATTCTCTATGTCCCTGAAATTCGCAGCAAACTGAAAATTAAGCCAGCCGGTACATTGAAAGCAGAGGGAGAGAAGCGATGAGTTTACTGACATTAACCAATATTCATAAAACTTTTGAAAAGGGAACTGTAAATGAAAATCATGTACTGCGCGGACTGGACTTGAACATTAACCAGGGGGATTTTATCTCTGTTATCGGCGGCAACGGTGCCGGGAAATCTACGCTGCTCAACAGCATAGCCGGTGTTGTTGATATTGATCAGGGGGATATCCTGCTGGAAGGAGAGTCGCTTCGCAAAGAGCCTGTCGCAAAACGGGCCAAAAAAATCAGCCGTGTTTTTCAGGACCCGCGCATGGGGACAGCGACTAACCTGACAATTGAGGAAAATATGGCGATTGCCTATTTCCGCGGTGAAAAGCGCAGTCTCTTCAAAAAAGCTGTGACAGATAAGGACAGAGCGGTTTTTAAAACAGCCTTGTCTGAACTAGGTCTGGGGCTGGAAGACAGACTGAAAACAGATGCAGCTTTTTTATCCGGCGGACAGCGTCAGGCTCTGACTTTGGCTATGGCAACGCTCCTTCGGCCTAAGCTTCTGCTGCTTGATGAACATACGGCAGCGCTTGATCCTAAAACCAGTGACATGGTTATGGCACTTACTAAAAAAATCGTGGAAGAACAGCGGCTGACTACATTGATGATAACGCACAATATGGAGCATGCCATTGCTTACGGCAATCGCTTGGTGATGCTCTATCACGGCAAAATAGTAGTGGATGTCCGCGGCAAGGAGAAAACCTCTCTGACCGTTGCCCAGCTCATGGATCTTTTCCACAAGAACAGCGGGGAAGTACTGGCCGATGATGCTTTAGTTCTCGGATAAAAAAGTATCTGTCTTGAGTTCATCTGTCAGACAGCTGGTCCAGAAAATACAGCTCTCTTCCAATAAAATTTCCGCTGGTTTGTCTAAACCAGCTGTCTGCGGTCTTTGGGCCGCTTTTTTATTTAAAGAGCTGGATAAAAAAACTTTGACTGGTATTTTTCACCGTTGCATCAGCGAAGTCAGACTTTTATTTCCATATTCTTGTGGGATTTTATAAAAAAATGAGTTTTCTTCTTGACTATTTTTGACCAAGTGATACAATAGATTCTGTAAGTTAGCACTCAATGATTAAGAGTGCTAAAAAAAGAAAGTACTATTTTGGAGGTAAAAGGATGTTAAAACCATTAGGTGACCGCGTAGTCTTGAAAGTAGAAGAAGCAAAAGAACAGACTGTCGGCGGTTTTGTTCTTGCTGGCGGCAGCAAGGAAAAGACACAATTAGCAACTGTTCAGGCCGTTGGTGCAGGGACTCGTGCTTTAAATGGTGATTTGATTGAGCTGAGCGTTAAGGTTGGCGATACTGTTGTCTTTGAAGAATTTGCAGGTGTGGAAGTCAAAGATGCAGGTGAAAGCTACCTGCTGGTTCACGAGTCAGATATTCTGGCCGTTGTTCAATAAAAAAGTGATATCAGTCTGTAGGCTGTTGAGCCTGTATTATTAAGAACTTTGAATGACTGTAATATTAATGAGATTTTAGAGTGAGGTAAATAGAGAATGGCAAAAGAAATTAAATTTTCATCAGATGCAAGAAGCAGCATGGTACGCGGTGTCGATACCCTGGCTGATACGGTAAAAGTCACCTTGGGACCTAAAGGACGCAATGTTGTTCTTGAAAAATCTTTTGGCTCGCCTTTGATTACAAACGATGGGGTGACCATTGCTAAAGAAATTGAACTGGAAGATCATTTTGAAAATATGGGAGCTAAACTGGTATCAGAAGTTGCTTCTAAAACTAATGATATTGCAGGTGACGGAACGACAACAGCGACCGTTTTGACCCAGGCAATTGTGCGCGAAGGCTTAAAAAATGTCACTGCAGGTGCTAATCCAATCGGTATCCGCCGCGGAATTGAAACAGCTGTGACAACTGCAGTAGAAGAGTTAAAAGCGATTTCTCAGCCTGTTTCCGGTAAAGAAGCTATCGCACAGGTTGCTGCTGTTTCATCACGTTCTGAAAAAGTTGGGGACTATATTTCTGAGGCGATGGAGAAAGTCGGCAATGACGGTGTTATTACGATTGAAGAATCACGCGGGATGGAAACTGAACTGGATGTCGTTGAAGGGATGCAGTTTGACCGCGGCTATCTTTCTCAATATATGGTAACGGACAACGAAAAAATGGTTGCCGATTTGGAAAATCCTTATATCTTGATTACCGATAAGAAAATTACTAATATTCAGGATGTTCTGCCTTTGCTTGAGGAAATCCTTAAAACCAGCCGTCCGCTGCTGATTATTGCTGACGATGTGGAAGGTGAAGCTCTGCCGACCCTTGTTCTCAATAAAATCCGCGGAACATTCAACGTGGTTGCCGTTAAGGCACCTGGTTTCGGTGACCGCCGCAAGGATATGTTAGAAGATATTGCTGTTTTGACAGGCGGTACAGTGATTACTGAAGACTTAGGTCTTGATCTGAAAGATGCTACAATGGCCGTACTTGGCCAAGCCAATAAGGTTACTGTCGACAAAGACTCCACTGTTATTGTTGAAGGTGCTGGCGACAGTGCCGCTATTGCCAACCGTGTCAGCATCATCAGATCACAAATTGAGACAACAACGTCTGATTTTGATCGTGAAAAGCTGCAGGAACGTTTGGCAAAATTATCCGGTGGTGTTGCAGTCATTAAAGTTGGTGCAGCGACAGAAACTGAACTGAAAGAAATGAAACTGCGCATTGAAGATGCCTTGAATGCGACACGCGCAGCAGTTGAAGAAGGTATCGTGGCAGGCGGCGGAACAGCTTTTGTCAATGTGATGAGCAAAGTCGCTGCTCTGGATTTGGATGGTGATGAAGCAACCGGCCGTAACATTGTGCTGCGTGCTTTGGAAGAACCTGTTCGCCAAATCGCTGTGAATGCCGGCTATGAAGGCTCAGTTGTTATCGAACGTCTGAAAAACAGCCAAGCAGGAACTGGCTTTAATGCAGCCAGCGGAGATTGGACAGATATGGTTGATGCCGGGATCATTGATCCTGTCAAAGTGACTCGCTCTGCTCTGCAAAATGCAGCCTCAGTTGCCAGCTTGATTCTGACAACAGAAGCTGTTGTTGCGGACAAACCGGCTCCTGAATCTGCAGCTCCGGCAGCTCCAGCAATGGATCCTTCAATGATGGGCGGCATGATGTAAATATAAATTCAAGAGGCTGGGACAAAAGTTCCTGCCTCTTGAACTTTTTTAGATGGATGCGTTTGACGCAGTGGTTGATTGGAAGTTCTTATCCCTTGTCGAGCAAGGGATAGCGGCCTCCCTAATCAACTTTGCGGAGGTGGGACAGCAAAATCGAAATCGGCATTTTATGACGATTTACCGATTTTTGTCCCACCCTCTTTTCTGTTTATTTTTGTCTTTTGATTATGATAAGGGGCATTTTTGGGGCACCAGCATGTTTGCTTCGCAATCATCACAAATGTGTAAAAAACATAGGAAAACCTCATTAGGTCTTCGATTATAAAAATGTCTCAGTTTCCTTTGTTTTATGAAACTGATATCGTCTGCTGGACAGCTTTCTGCCTTTAATTGATTGGTATAAGGTTTGTAATAGGACTGTAAGAGAACTTTTGTTATAATGACATTATCAGTATATGCTTTTTAATAAAGGAAGGTTCTGTTTTGGGTAAGAAAATGTGGCTGCAGTTTACCGAAGCTGCAAAGAGACAGTTTGCCAAAAAAGGGGTACAGATAGGTCTGGGTGTTTTTGTGCTGGTCCTTTTGTTTTTGGGAATCTGGGGACGGATGGTTTTTTCTAAAACAAATTTAATCAGGGATTATGTAGCAGCACGAAGCGATCAATCAGGGGATCCATTTGAAAATATTAAAGGTTACTTAGTTTGGGCGGATACCAAGGAAAAGGTAACCAATGATGATGTTAAATATGCCAAGTACAGCCCCATCAGTAAACAGCAGGCCGATGAGCTGAAAGAGGAGCTGGAAAGGGCTGATGAGTCTGATGACTACTATGTTGAGCGAGTGGGCACACGGTTTTTCTTTTTTCCGGATTACCGCATTGCCATGAAACCAATGAGCCTGACCATTAAAACCAATCTGCCTAATATGGATGTTTTGCTCAACCAGAAACGTCTGGCAGCCAGTGATTCTGAGGATTTCAGTGTGACTGTGGACCGCCTGCCGATCGCTGATGATTACACAGCCAGTATTTCCGGCAGATACAATGATAAGACAGTTGAGCTGAGCAAGTCCTATGATGGGGAGAATCCTGTCTTGGATTTATTTGTAACATTTAAGAACTTTACCGTAAACAGTAATTTAACGGATGGTGATTTGTATTTTGGAGAGACTAAGGTCGCTGCTTTGGCTAATGGGACCTACCAGGTTGAAGACTATCCTGTAACTGATTCGGCGGATGCTTATGTGAAAAAAACCTTTGAAGACGGGGATCTTGAGTCTAACAAGCAGCCGCTGGCTGATATTGCCGAAGGCGGGACAGTAGACTTAAATGTCGATAATCTGCTGGATGAGACGGGTGCTGTTCAGTATCTGCAGACTGTCTTTGATCAGCTGTCTGCTTACGCTGAGACCAAGCAGGATCCAAGCAATGTGACTGCAGTCTTTGAAAAGGGCACTGACAATGATTTTTATAAGGCGCTGAAAGAAAGTGTCGCAGATAAACTGGAAAACGACCGCCGTAAGGCTTCTGATTTTACAGTCAGTGATGTGACTTTAAACAGTCTGGAGCAGGTTGGTAAAGAAAGCTATCTGCTAAACTTTGCTGTCAGCTACGCCTTTTATTACGATAAGGCGACGGATACTGATAAAAGCTCCTATGGCAATATCGTTCAGGCGCTGACAGGCCAGCTGACTTTGAAGAAATCTGATTCAGGTTACCTTGTTGCACAGGAAGGACAGAAAAATCTCACCGTCACTTGGGAAGATAATCAGGTTCAAGCAGATCCTGACTTGCCGGAAGGACTTTTAGGCAGCTGGGAAGCTAAACAGTCAGATAAGACTATCAGCCTGACTTTTGCGGAAGACGGTACGGTGACTAAGACAATTGATTATAAAAGCAATAAAAAAGAGGACCGAACAGTCACTGCGGTCATCAGCAGTTTGGAAACAGTAGCCGACAGCACTTACCGCTATGTGTATGAAGCGGGAAGTGACCCGTCAGCTTTTGTTGCGGCGGACAGTCTGGATGACCCTGATAACAGTCAGTATGGTTTCAAGCTGGAAGATTCCAAGCTGACCCTGCTCATCTGGGAAGACGGCAAGGAAAAGACAGATCTTACCTTGAAGAAAAAATAAATGACCCGACTGGAAAGTCAGAAAATTGCATAATAAAAAAGCAACAGTTTTACTCCGCTGTTGCTTTTTAGTATAGAATGAGTATTTAGAGGTATAGCAGGCCTGCTTTTAGCATCTGTTTAATCTCTTTTATCAGTCCGCAGAAGCAAACAGTGCTGCAGCTGTTTTAAAGCTGTCAGATTCTGCCTCAGCCGTTATAGTTTCTAAAGTCAAAGGGTGCCTAAAACTGATTCGGTAAGCATGCAGCATCAGGCGGCTGTGAGCAACCGAACTGTAGAGAGGGTCGCCTATCAGAGCATGGCCGTGGTAGGCCAGATGTACCCGGATTTGATGGGTACGTCCGGTTTCTAAGGAACAGTCCAGCAGGCAGGCTTGTTTATACTGATTCAGCCGTTTGACCTTGGTGACAGCGGTCTGACCGTTTTTTCTGTCAACCAGCCGCTTACGCCGATCATGGCGGTCTCGTCCGATTTTTTCCCGGTAAATGCAGTTATCGCTTGGAAATTCCCCTTGAGCGAGTGCTAAGTAGCGGCGGGCGATCCGTTTTTCTTCCAGCAGACGGTTGAGAATAGGGAGGATAAAAGGGTTTTTGGCAAAGATCAAAACACCGCTGGTTTCCTTATCTAAACGGTGGACAACATAGCAGGTTTGGCCGGTATAGGCCGAAACATGATTGAGCAGGGCAATTTCGCCGGGCTCGTTGCCATGTGTTTTCATGCCTTCATCTTTATTGACAATAATAAGGTGCTCGTCTTCATAGAGGCAGTTCACTTTATTTTTATCTCCCATTATCACATTTTTAGAAGGGTAGTCCTCTTCGTCAAACTGTAAATAAAGAATATCGCCGGGTTCTGCCTGATTTTGCCAATGCACAGGCTGGCCATTGAGCCAGACATGGTTTTTGCTGCGTAAGAAATGCCGGATTTTCCTAGGAATGAGGAGATGCTCTTCTAAAAGTTCTTTAATCGTGCAGGGCCCGTAAGGGTTTTTAAGGGTTACTGAAAATGCCATATGTTTATTATAACACCTTACCTGCTGAAAATATTTGCAGCAAAGATATTTTTCTGGGAATTTGTCTAATAAAATACCGTTTTTAAGAGCTGAAATCAGCGGTTTATGGTTTCCGGCTGTCGTTTTATGCCAAAATTGCATGACAACATAAATTTATAATTGCTTGATTTAAAGGTGTTTTGAATTGTTTTATGTAATTATATAAAGAGAATTAACCAAGCAGTGTATTTTTTAGTTAATGATATAGAATAAAGTGCATTTTATTGTGTATTATAAATCTTGATAAATATTAACACTGTTGGCATAATGTTAATATAGAAAAGAGGTGTACAGTTTATGACTACAATTACATTTAAGGTTGACGATGAAATGAAGAAAGAAGCTACGGAGTTATATAAATCAATGGGTTTAGATTTGTCTAGTGCTTTGCGACTGTTTTTGAAGCAATCGTTGGTTACCCGCAGCATCCCTTTTGTCATTAGGGCTGATGGATTAACGCCTATTATTGAGGATTCATTAAAGTCTAGTGGTAAAAAGTCAAGATAAAGTTGTCAAAACTTTAGTTAACTTTCAGTAAACTAGGGTGCACTAAAAACACCTAGCGAAAAATGACATTTTTCACTAGCTTGACCAAGGACATGTGCAGATACTAGCTATCTTGCATAGGCCTCCTTGGTGGCGTATAGAGTTGGCGGTTGCGTAGTAGCGCATCCACCAGACGCACAAATTTTCTAGCGGTTAAGACGATGGCTCGTTTGTGTTGGTGTTTAGGAACTTCTTGATACTTCTTCTTGTAAAAGGCTTTGTATTCGTCATCATAGCGCCTCACCGAGTTGGCGGCTTCAACTAAGTAATAACGGAGATAGCGATTGCCTCGTTTGACAAGGTCAG
>NZ_JBFQEG010000029.1:0-20753 GCF_040930515.1 Streptococcus huangxiaojuni | reverse complement strand
AACTGAAAGGCTGAGCCTATGGCTGAACCGCCTTTGTCAGGATTCTCCTGATTTAGTCAGGCAGACCAAAAGAGCATTGGACAATGAAGCGGAGCTCCTGCAGCAGCAAATCGGCCAAGAAACAGAAGGGCTGGCACAGCTGCAGATACAAGAAGCCAGTCATTATCAGAACCTCTCTGATTTATTGAATCTTTTATAGAACAGCCGGTCTTTAGACTGGCTGTTTTTCATTAGGCTTTATCGGCAGAAGACTTCGTTAAATAAGATTATCAAAAGTTGACACCGCTTACAAAAAAGAGTATAATAAGGTCAAAATTATTTATTGGAAATAGATGAAAGCTTGATATATAAAGGTTTTTGGTGTAAATTTTTTGGAAATCAGCTGAAACAAAAACCTGCTTCGTTAAGTGTTTGTTGATTGGTTCAGCTGTTTTGCAGCCGTTCCGTCTGGCTTAAATAAAAATTTTCTATGTTCAGTCGGCTGCAGGCTTCTCATCTGTCAATTTATGCTAGCTTCAGTGAAAGGAGGAGACAGATATGGTTTTATCAGTATTTTATAGCAAAATATCGGCTGCTCCTCCGATTTTTCTGCAATTCAACCTCTTTGAGCCGCCGTCGTGTTAATCAGACTGTTTATCTTAATGAAAGAAGGGACCAAAAAGGCAATAATGCTCCGATGTTTGGTCTTTTCTAGCTTGATGATTTAACCAACCCTTAAGAGCCCAGAAAAAGAATCGGTTCATTTTTTGTGAGTGGGGTATGGTTTTGTGTATGATTAGAAAGAGGAAAGAAAATGTCTGACAACATGATAATAACTTTAGGTTCAATTGCAATGATTGCAGTGGCCATTTGGGTGGTGCGCAGCATGCTCTTTGCAACACGATTTAGAGGCTATAATTATATTGTACGCTTTAAAGATATAGATGCAGTTCCTGATATTGCACAAAATGGCAATCTCAGAAAAAAACTGCGGATTGTCAGCCACAGCGGAGATGTTTATTTTGTACAGGCTCAGATTAATGATGCTAAAATTAAGGAAATTCTGCTGGCAGATTATCATCTGTCACCAGGGCAAGTGGTCGTTCAAACAACACAGCTGTCAGGCGGTGTCGGTGTACTGTAAAAGCAGTTTTAAGCTGTTATTCACACTAATTGCCTGCCTTATGATGAACTGTTCTTTTAACGGGCTTTGTATCAAGGGATTCTTTCTTTTCTAAAGAGACAGAAAGCAGCAGTTTTAATTATTTTATCCGATTCAAAGATGTTGAGTTAATACCTGATATTGAAAAAATACCATCTTAGACAAAAACTGCGGGTGATCAGCCGTCACAATGTTGTCTGCCTTGTGCAGTCAAAAATAAATGATGCTAAGCTCAACAAAGTTCTGACGGCTGATTGCCATTTGGCTCCCGGTCAAGTGACTGTGCGAACAACAGTATCGTTCCGTCAGTTTGCTTTGTAGTTTGTATGGAGCAGTTGATTTGGAAAGAAGGAGGAGAAAAATGTACTACTGGCTGGGGATTATTATTTTACTGGCACTTTTAGGCTTACAGCTCTACAGCCGTTCCTATCGCAAGAGGCTTACAGGGTCTTCCGAATCGATTTACATCATTCAATTTAAAAATATGGACAAACGTCCGGATATTCTGGCTAATGATAAAATAGCACCAAGCCTTGAATTGATTGCAGAAAAGGATAGGGAGTACCGTGTGTATTCAAAAATCAATGATACGGCCCTAAAGCAGCTGATTCGGGACGAGTATAATCTGAGTTCCGGTCAGGTTGTTATCAGCAGCCCTAATGGCATTATTCCTTCCTGACATTAAGGAAGAGTTTGCAAAAGAAGGAGCACTGGTTTGAAACTTTCGGGAAAGGAAACTTCTGAAACTGAAGTTTCCTTTTTATATAGCTTTTTAAGCAGGTTATGCAGACATTGGTTTTTTCCGTTTCACTAAGGAAAAAGATTGCCTTTACATTGTGTAAGCGTTTTATTAGAATAGTAATGTAAGCTATTACAAATTTTATTAAACGAAGGAGAAGAATTATGGCTAAAACAGCTTTGATTATTTGTGCAGGTGGCATGTCTTCCTCGATGATTGCTAAAAAGACAGCGACACTTTTGCAAGAACAGGGAGAAGATATCGAAATGGATGCTGTTGGTGTTCCTGAAGGGCAAAAACGCATCGAAGCTGATAAATACGATCTTTATCTAGTCAGTCCTCAGACAAAGATGAATTTCAAACAGTTAGCTGATGCTGCTGCTAAGAAAGATAAACCGATTGTGCAAATCCCGCCGCAAGCCTATATTCCTATTCCTATGGGGATTGAAAAAATGGCTGCATTAGTAAAGGAAAATATTTAGTACCCCCGTTTCTACGCTTAAGCAGTCTTGTAGGGCTGCTGAAGGTTACCATATGTTAAATAAAAAAGAAAGGCAGATTGTTCAGTATCTGATACAGAACAAAGAGCACTTTACGACCAGCAAGGAGTTGGGAGTGCAGCTGAATTGCTCAGACCGCACCATCAGAACTTACTGCAAGTCCATTATGGAGAAACTTGATGGCTATCAGGGCCTGCAGCTTGTTTCTAAACAGGGATACGGCTACCGTCTTATCGTTGAAGATGAAGAAAGGCTGGCTGACTTTTTAAAGGCTAACCGTCTGCCTAAAAGTCATCTTCCTAACGATGAGACGGCTGATGCCGATGATCGTTATAATTATTTGCTCAATAAGCTTCTCTTTGAACAAAATGAAATCTATTTTGACGATTTAACCAGCCAACTCTTTGTCAGCCGTTCTACTCTATCTAACGATTTTAAAAAAATCAGGCAGCGCTTTGCTCCCTACCATTTAAAAGTTGAAAGCAAAGCCAACAAAGGCGTTTATGTTACCGGATCGGAACGCGATAAGAGGCGGTTTATTATGGATTATTTCAGTGATTCCGGCTTTATCAGCAGTATGCATACCTATGTT
Source organism: Streptococcus huangxiaojuni (assembly GCF_040930515.1). Lineage (NCBI taxonomy): Bacteria > Bacillati > Bacillota > Bacilli > Lactobacillales > Streptococcaceae > Streptococcus > Streptococcus huangxiaojuni. Next base: position 17,781 of record NZ_JBFQEG010000029.1, on the reverse strand, counting down.
GATGATGATTTTTTGAATCATAGCATCACTTTTGAGGAACTGTCCATTATTGTTATTGATGAATGCCGTGAAGCAGAACTAAAGCTGTCTGATTTTGTGATTCAAAATCTGATTATCCATATCGCCTTAGCTATTCGGCGCTTAGAGGCCGGTTTTGCGATAGCCAAGATAGAGCAGTCTGAAGCTTTTGCGGACTTGCCGGAACGCAGAGTAGCTGTAAGGATTTTAGAGCGGGTCGCTAAGGCTGCTTCAATGACTTTTCCCTCTGAAGAAGTTGATTATATCACGCTGCACCTGATTTCTAAAAGTCATAGCAGCCGAATTGTTCCTCAAGATTCGCTGTCTCAGCTTCGCTTTGAATTGATACAGGCTTTAGAGTCAATAGCTTTGCCATTTAGCAGCGATTCACAGCTCCTTGAAGGGCTGCTGGCTCATCTGTCAACACTTTTGCTGCGTCTTAACGGCCAGATTACTTTAGAAAATCCTTTGCGCGAAGAGATTCAAAATCACTATCAGAAAAGCTACCATTTGGCAGAAAAACTGATGCAAGCCCTGCCTGCTTTTTCTGGCTATTTGCTCTCGGCAGATGAACTGTCTTATATTGCTCTGCATTTTATGGCTGCCAGTGAGCGCTATAAAGAACGTCATGATAAATACAATATTTTAGTGATTTGCGCTACTGGATTTGGCTCTGCTCAGATGCTCAAGAGCCGGATTGAAAATGAGCTGGGAAATATCATCCATATCAAGGATGTCATCGGTTACTATGAAATTAATGATGACAGGTTAAAAGATGTTGATTTTATTATTTCTTCCATTGATCTTTCGCATTTGCTCTTTACGGTCCCTGTCTATACGGTCTCCATCTTTTTAAATGAAGATGAAGTACAGATGCTCCGTCATGAAATTGCTCAGCTGGGAAAAGCCTCATCTGCCGTTCAGGAGAGTAAGACTGGAGATAGTAGCGATATAGACTCGGTTTTTGACCAGTATTTTTCTGAAAAATCTTTCCTTATTTTAAAAGACGGTCATAAAGACAGTGTTATCAAGACACTTTTGGAGCTGATGGCAGAGGGGGAAGATCAGGCTTTTGTCGGGCGAATGCAGGAGCTGATCAGGCAAAGAGAAGAGATGTCTTCGGTCGTTTTCAGCGATACTATTGCGGTTCCCCATCCGGTTAAGGCTGCAGCCAACCACCATCGGATAGGTTTGGCTATTGTCAAAAACGGTCTGAAATGGAACAGTGATTATCCACATATTCAGTTCATTTTTTTAACATCTATGTCCATTCATAATAACGAAGGGTTAACAGAACTGGCTGCTTCCATTGTCGATTTGGTAGAGCGGCCTGATTTGCAGGCTGAAATGCTGGCTTGTCAGTCATTTGCACAGTTTAGGAAATTATTTTTAACGATAAAAGAGAGGTGACACCCATGAATCCAGAAGAGTTACAAGTAGCCGCTTTTGAGATTATTTTGAACTCCGGTAACGCAAGGACACTTGTTCATGAAGGCTTTGATGCTATGCGCAAGGGAGAGCTTGATTCAGCTGCTGCGAAACTTGAAGAAGCAAATGAAGAGCTGCTCAAGGCTCATCAAGCTCAGACCAACCTTTTACAAGAATATGCCGGCGGTACTGAAATTAAAATTGAAATCATCATGGTTCATGCCCAAGATCATCTAATGACAACGATGACACTGCGGGAAGTAGCCTTGGAAATGCTGGAACTGTATAAAAAGCTCGGCTAAAGCGGTCAGTTTTTTAAAGTGCTGCCGTCTCTTAAAACCAAAGGTAAGTTTTGTTCACTGTCAAGGAGGGAATTACTATGGCTGCTTTAACAGAAGCAGAAAAAAAGAAAATTGACGGGCTGAGAAAGAAAAACGGTCTGAAAAGTATGTATTACACCAGATATTTTCTGATTCGCTATGTGGTTGCTTTTTTCTTTTTTGTCAATCTCTACTGGCTGTTATTGCTGTCTTTGTCTGACGCTGCAAAATCGGCAGTGCTGCCGCTGGCTTTAGCGGCCTGCGGTGCTGTCTGTATGTGGGAGCAGTATCAGATGTATTCTGAAAATCAAAAGCCGGCACGTATGACTCGGCTGTATTTTCAGCTGATTATTATTGTTAACAGCCTGCTCATTCTTGCTGTGCTGTTAAATCATTATCACTCTTTTTACCCTTTTCTGGCTGTCAGCAGAACGGTACAGCTTTTATTAGCCGCACTTCTTGCGGCTGGCATAGGCTTAGCTGCTTGGATGTTAGCTAAACTTAAGCGTATCAACCAAAAAAAAGACAGGCAGTATTACCGTATCCAGCAGTATCTGGCTACTATTAAATAATTAGCAAACATATTTTTCATATTTTAAGGAGGAGGTTCAATAATGAATAAATTGTTTGAATTCTTAGAGAAGTACCTGATGGGACCGATGGGGAAGGTTTCTACCTACCGTCCCGTCCGTGCTATCGTTGCCGCTGGTATGGCCAGTATTCCTTTCACCATTGTCGGCTCGATGTTTTTGGTATTAAGCATTGTTCCGCTTGCTTTTCCTTTGGAATTTATCAAGGATTTCTGGGCTAATTCTTTTGACAAGATTCAGCCCTTGTACTTGCAGGCTTATAACTGTACAATGGGAATTCTGTCACTCTACTTTTCTATTGTCATCGGTTATGAATACACGAAGATTTATGCAGAGGAGCAGGAAGAAAATGTGGATCCGGTTTATGGCGCCTTGCTGTCTGTATTCGCATACTTCTTAACCATTCCGCAATTAGTTGTTTCAAAAGGGGCCTTTGACTACCTCAATGTTGATGGAGAAACCATCAACGGCTGGACTATCGGAGGAAACAGTCTGGACCGCCTATCAACTTCAGGTATGTTTACAGCTATTTTGATGGCTATTCTAGCTGTACAGCTCTATCGGCTGTGTGTTAACCGCAATTGGGTTGTGAAGATGCCGGAAGCTGTTCCCGAAGGGGTTTCCCGTTCCTTCTCCGCACTGATTCCTGCGGCTTTCGTTGCCTTTGTTTTGCTGATTATTGATGGTATTTTTATTGCTTTTGGGACAGATATCTACAATGTTATTGCTATTCCATTTGCCTTTGTCCGCAATATCACCAACAGCTGGATCGGTATCGTTATTATTTACCTGCTGGTTCACGCCCTGTGGATTGTTGGTATTCACGGTGCCAATATCGTCATGGGCTTGGTTAACCCAATTCTCTTGACCAACATGGCTGAAAATGTAAAAGGTGCTAATATCGCTTTTGCCGGTGAGTTCACAAATGCTTATGTTACTATCGGCGGTTCCGGTGCGACTCTGCTGCTCTGTGTTTGGCTGGCCTTCATGGCTAAATCTGCTCAGCTTAAAGTGCTGGGCAGGGCAGCGATGGGACCTGCTATCTTTAATATTAACGAACCCTTGATTTTTGGTATCCCAATTGTTTACAATCCTATTCTGGCACTGCCATTTATCTTGGCTCCGATTGCCAGTGCTTCTGTTGGTTATTGGTCTGTTAAACTTGGCTTAGCCGGTATAGCAACTGCTCAGACCCCATGGCCAACGCCCATCGGCCTTGGTGCTTACATTGGTGCCGCAGGAAGCGGCCTAGCCGGCAGTATCGGTGCTTTTATAACGGCCATTGTCTGCGCCATTGTCGCCTTTATCATCTGGTATCCATTTATCAAGATGTACGATAACAAACTGCTTGCTGAAGAAGGCGCAGCTGAAGCTTAACATATGGTAATAAGGCATCCTGTGCGTACAGGATGCCTTATTTGAAGAAAATAAGTCCTAAAAAGCTGTTTTAGAGGGTTGTTTCAGCCCGAACTCAAAAATGAGAGAGTGAGGGAATTTTAAGGCCTGAGATTTGTCTTACTGTTTACTTACTGGCTGTAGACGTCTGAAGGCTTTGTATCTTGTTGGAACTAAGGAGAGTTATGGGTAAATTAGGTTTGTCTGTCTACCCGTCGAAAACAGAGACGGCTATTCTTAAGAGTTATTTGTCAACTGCTGCTGAGATAGGCTACAGCAGGGTATTTACATCGATGCTGGAGCTTACAGACAGCACAGAAGAGACGCTTGATCGTTTTAGGGAAGTGATTGCCCACGGCAATCGTCTGGGAATGAAAACATCTATTGATATCAATCCGAAGCTGTTTGAACAACTGGGAGTAAATTATGAGGATTTAGCTTTTTTCAACGATTTGGGTGTTTGGGCTTTGCGGTTAGATCAGGGTTTTACAGGGCAGGAAGAAGCAGAGATGTCACAAAATCCTTATGGGCTGGTAATTGAGCTGAATATATCCCGCGGCCAGCACTATATTGATCAGGTAATGGACTTTTCTGCAGACCGCAGACATGTGACGGGATCGCATAATTTTTATCCTCAGCCCTATACAGGACTTGATTTTACTTATTTTACAGACTGTGCCGCCCAGTATAAGAAACACCATCTAAGGACAGCTGCTTTTATTGATTCCCCAAAAGGGACGGTGGGACCTTGGCCTGTTGGAGATATGCTGGTCAGTGCTGAATGTCAGCGTCAGTTATCGCCTGAGGCACAAGTTCAGCTTTTGTTGGCTACTCAGCTGATTGATGATATTTTTGTTGCGTCGTCCTTGCTGCCTGTTGATGAGCTGCAGAAAATATATGACAGCTTTGTATCAGCTGTACCTCGGTTGAAAGTGACTTTACTGTCTACGGCCTCGGCTGATGAGCAAGCTATTGTTCTCGATAACAGGCATCGCTATCGCGGAGATTATTCCGGCTATATGATTCGTTCATCAGAAATGCGCAGTCTCTATAAAGACAGAGATTTTCCGCCAGTAAATCATGACAAGATCATCGAAAAAGGTCAGCTGACTGTCTGTAATAATCGCAGCGGACAGTATAGAGGCGAACTCCAAATTGCTTTAAGAGAGCGGCCGAATGACGGCACTCACAATATCATTGGCAAAGTGGCCGACGATTATCTGCCTGTGCTGGATTTGCTGAAACCTTGGCAGTCTTTTGAACTGACACTGTGAGTCTAGCCTTCGTGAAGAACTTGTGAACTGGATAAAAATTATTGAAACAGTGTTATGAAATATTTAGATCTTGATACTTTTATTATAACAAATGTTAGAATGAAGATGTGAAAGGGGTGAGTGCTTGAATAAATGAAAATGGATATAAAAAAGGTGGGAATAAAGGGCCAGCGTTTTTAATAGCGGCTGCGGGATATTTTTTAGCCGGTTTTTTTGTCCCTTTTCTTTGGAGTTATTTTGCCAGTCCTTTTGGTTATACTTAGCCGGTTTTGTAGCAGCAATTATTGCGATTGGGCCTCTCTGGTATCTTGTTCACTATAAAGGCATGGTTCAGTTAAAGACTGGAGACATCGGAGTAGATATGGGATTTGGTATTGCTACAGCAGTGTTCATACGTGATGCTTTGGATTATGGCTGGACGGGTATTTTGAAGAGTTTTCCAACCCTGCTTCTTGTTGTTATTGGTGCAGCACTTGGCGGTTTTGGTGCCTACTGCGTAGAAAGGCTTTTGTCAAAAAAAAGGGAGGGAAAGAGTGACCATTAGTCAAATCTTATTAACTGTGCTTGGTGGTTTTGCTTTGCCATTTGCGGTCTTGCTTATCTGGGGGAGACTTGTTTTGAAATGGCATGCTTTAGGCGGTTTTATGGCTGCATTGGTGATTATTGGCCCGATTTGGCTTTTGAATCACGGAATACCCGCTGCCTTTATTAAGCAAGCCGGTCCAGTTTTTATTGATATGGGATTGGCAACTGACGTTGGTGTTTATGTGCATGGTCTTTTAGCAGGTGGCAAGATTAAACAATCATGGCTCAATGTTCTTGCAGCTCTGTTTGGAGGCATTTTAGCAGGTTTTGTATTAAACAAGATTTTTTAAACTAAATACAGTCTAAACGCAGTTGAAGTGAAATCAGAAATGGGTGAGCAAGGGGAGATTGTAATCTGTTGCGCTGTTCGCCAGTTAAGTAGCTTTTCAAAGCTTTAAAATGTTTGTTAGGCCTTACAGGAGCGTGGCAACAAACTTCATAGCTTCATAGTCTGAGGTTCTGTCTTTCTCCTTAGTCGTCCTGACAGAGGTGCGTCTGCGAAATCGAAGATTTCTGGCTTACCGCCATTTTTGCTTTGCTCTTTTCACGGGCTTTGTATCTTGTTGGAACTGAACACGGGTTAAACGCTGTGGGAAAAAGACGCCCTGACTTAGAATTTGACGATTCGTCAGTCAGTCCCCTATTTTCCTTTTGCGTTTTTAACGCCCTTTGTATCTTGGTGTAATTGAACACGGGCTAAAATCCTAGTGAAAAAGATGGTTGTCAGCGTGATGCCAGCATCACTTGCCATCCCCTATTTTCATACGGATTTTTTAACGCCCTTTGTATCTTGGTGTTTTGAGGAGGATTGGTATGCTTACAGTTGGTTTTATTGGGAATGGGAAAAGTACGAACCGTTACCATTTGCCCTTTATTTTGAAAACAAAGAAATTTCAGGTCAAAACGATTTTTTTTCCATCAGGTAAGAGTAGTTGGCAAAAACTGGACGGTGTGAATTATACAAGCTCTATCGATGATATCTTAACAGATGACGGACTTGATTTGATTATTATCACAACTCCGGCTGAATTTCATTATGAAAATGCTAAATTAGCTTTGGAACATGGGAAAAATGTTCTTTTAGAGAAGCCTTTCACAATGCTTGCCGCAGAAGCAAGGGAACTGTTTGATCTAGCAAAAGAGAAGGGTGTATTTTTGCAGGCTTATCAGAACCGACGCTTGGATTCTGATTTTTTAACCGTACAAAAAGTGATTGAAAGCGGCAAGCTGGGGGAACTGTTAGAAGTTGAGATGCACTATGACTATTTTCGTCCGGAAGTGCCTGAATCAATGAAGACTTTCTCACCTGCAGTGTCTTACCTGTATGGCCATGCCTGTCATACGGTTGATCAAGTTCTTTCTTATTTCGGCGACCCAGATCATATCCACTACGATGTGCGCCAATTATTGGGCGAAGGCAGGATGAATGATTATTTTGATCTTGATTTTTACTATGCCGATGCTCTAAAAGTTTCAATCAAATCGAGTTATTTCCGCATTAAAGCGCGTCCTAGCTTTGTTGTGTACGGTAAAAAGGGAATGTTCGTTAAGGAAACAAAGGATCGGCAGGAAGATGATCTGAAACATTTTTATATGCCGGATCATGCTGATTTTGGACTGGATTATCCTGAACATTATGGCTGTCTGACCTATGTGGATGAAGCGGGAACTTACCATGAGGAAAAAGTTGTTTCAGAGGTTGGTGACTACAGCCAGTTTTATGAAAAGCTTTATCAGTCACTGGCAAATGGAGCTGATAAATTTGTCCAAGACAGTGAAACAATCAGGCTGATCGAAATTTTAGAAGAAGGAATTTCGGGGTTGAAGTGATGAGACTGCAGCCTGCAAGATAATTTTATGCATGCCTGAACGAGAATTGCTTTGCTGTCTGCCGTTTTTGTTTTCTGTTAAGAACGGGCCTCTCCAGTACTTTCTGTTCAGCTTGGGTATCTCAGGCATGCTCAATTTGTTAAAAAAGCAAGTGAAGGGGCCAAAATTTTTATAATTGAACACGGGCTAAACGCTGCGGGAAAAAGATGGCTGTCGCCGTAGCCGTCTGAAAGCTTTGTCGTCCTAGTGGCCGACAGCAGCTTTCTAGTCGTCTTGGCAGGGGTGCGCAAACGAAATCAAAGATTTCTGGCTTACCGCCATTTTTTCTGTGAGCTTTAACGGGCTTTGTATCTTGTTGGAACTGAACACGCCCTAAAATCCTAGTGAAAAAGATGGTTGTCAGCGTGATGCCAGCATCACTTGCTATCCCCTATTTTCATACGGATTTTTTAACGGGCTTTGTATCTTGTTGGAACTGAACACGCCCTAAAATCCTAGTGAAAAAGATGGCTGTCAGCGTGATGCCAGCATCACTTGCCATCCCCTATTTTCATACGGATTTTTTAACGGGCTTTGTATCTTGTTGAATTGAACACGCCCTAAAATCCTAGTGAAAAAGATGGCTGTCAGCGTGATGCCAGCATCACTTGCCATCCCCTATTTTCATACGGATTTTTTAACGGGCTTTGTATCTTGTTGAAAGGAGTTTTCGATGACTTTTCCAAAAAATTTTCTGTGGGGCGGTGCTTTGGCTGCCCATCAGTTTGAAGGTGGTGTATTAGAGACTTCAAAGGGGCTTTCTGTTGCTGATGTGATGACGGCAGGAGCTCATGGTGTGCCTCGGCTTATCACCGATGGCCTTGTTGAAGGCAACTACTACCCTAATCATATTGGTATTGATTTTTATCATCACTACAAGGAAGACATTGCTATGTTTGCTGATTTGGGTTTCAAATGCTTTCGGACGTCAATCGCCTGGTCCCGTATTTTTCCGAAAGGGGACGAAGCAGAGCCCAACGAAGAAGGACTGGCTTTTTATGATGCTGTTTTTGACGAACTGCTGAAATACGGGATTGAGCCCGTGATTACCCTATCGCATTTTGAAATGCCTTACCATCTGGCTAAGGAATACGGCGGTTTTATGAGTCGCAAAACCATCGATTATTTCCTTAATTTTGCTGAAAGTGTCTTTAAACGTTACAAAAATAAGGTCAAATACTGGATGACCTTCAATGAAATCAATAATCAAATGAACTACAGCAATGATATTTTCGGCTGGACAAATTCCGGTGCTCATTTTGGCGACTATCAAAATCCTGAAGAAGCTATGTATATTTGCGGTCATCATACTCTGCTGGCTTCTGCCAAGGCGGTTAAACTCGGTAAAGCTATTAATCCGGAATTTAAGATTGGCAATATGATTGCCATGGTACCGATTTATCCCTTCTCAGCCCGTCCGGCTGATCAGGTTCTGGCTCAGCAAATGATGCATAACCGCTGGTTCTTCTGTGATGTACAGGTTCGCGGCTATTATCCGAATTATGCCTTAAAAATGTTTGAACGTAAAGGTATCACTGTTGATATCACAGAAGAGGATAAAGAAGTTTTGGCTTCAGGAACAGTTGATTACATCGGCTTTAGCTATTATATGAGCAATACAGTTGATTCAACAGCACATAAAGATATTTCTCAGGATACTAGCGGAGGCAGTGAATACTCTGTTACCAATCCTTTTATTAAAGAATCCGATTGGGGCTGGGCGATTGACTCAGAAGGTCTGCGCTATTCCCTTAACGCTTTTTATGAACGTTACCAACTGCCGCTTTTTATTGTTGAGAATGGATTTGGAGCTATTGATGTCAAAGAGGCTGACGGTTCAGTGCATGATCAGTATCGTATCGACTATCTGCGGGCTCATATCAAAGAAATGGAAAAAGCCATTGATGAGGACGGTGTTGAGCTTTGGGGCTATACGCCTTGGGGCTGCATTGACTGTGTTTCATTTACAACTGGTGAGATGAAGAAGCGCTATGGCTTTATTTATGTGGATCGCAACAATGATGGATCAGGGACCCTAGAGCGTTCTAAAAAAGATTCCTATGATTGGTATAAGCAAGTGACAGCGTCAAATGGAGCAGACTTAGGCTAGTGAGGTAAAAAACCATAAAAAATGCAGCAAATGGTTTAGGTCAATGCAGTAGGAGCTAGTAAAAGCCGGTCTTAAGTCATCAGCTTTTCCTTACTCCTATATCCGGCTTTGCACAGTATGGAGTGGGGGCTCGATAGCAGTCTATAAAGGCACTCATCTGATTGATAAGAGAGTTTGGGGCTTTGTTTAAGTAATAAAGGAGGAAGAAATGACAAGGACGATTATTCAAAAAAATCGTGTGGCTGTCATTACCGGAGCAGCAGCAGGAATTGGTTTGGCAGCCACAAAGTTTCTGTCAGAAAAGGGAATGAAGCTTGTTCTTTTTGACATTAATGAGGATGCCCTAAAGGCAGTAGTAGAAACACTGCCGACAGAAGCGGTCTACCTCGGGGGTGATGTCAGGGACTACTCAGCTTTGGAAAAACTCCATCAATTGACTTATGAAACTTTTGGGGAATGTGCTTTGCTGTTTAATAATGCTGGAATCGGCAAAAAAGCGGGGCCGCTGGATGCTTATTCAGACTGGGAAGAAACGGTAGCCGTAAATTTTTCGTCCATTGTTAATTTGCAGCATCTCTTTGTTCCCACTATGCTTGCCCAAAATAATGAAGGAGCAGTTGTTAACCTCGGCTCAAAAGAAGGGATAACGACACCTCCTGGTAATGTAGCCTATTCTGTTTCGAAAGGGGCTGTAAAAATTTTGACGGAACATTTGCAGCATGAACTGCGAAACATTCCTGACTGTCAAGTGTCAGCCCATTTATTAGTTCCGGGCTATACCTGGACACCTATGAATTTTCCGGAAGCTGATTTTGAGCGGCCGGAGACCAAGCCTGAAGCCCCTTGGTCGGCTGAGGAATTGTTGGAGTACTTTTATAAACGCTTTGAACAAGGTGATTTTTATATCATTGCCTTAGATAACGAAGTGACAAAAGTTATAGATGACCGCCGCATGCGCTGGGCTATGGATGATTTAATCTATAACAGGCCGGCTCTGTCCCGCTGGGACAAGGACTATCAGGAAGCTTTTTCCAGTTGGCAAAATAAAGGCCCCCTGGCCTGATGAAGACTGACTGCCTAATGCGACAGTATGGCTAAAAGAAATGGGACTCAACAGCCCATATAATAAAAATGCCAATTTTCAGTACAGCTTTAAAAGAATCAGACAGGAGGCATTCCTGTCTGATTCTTTGTTATTAACTGTTTCGATTGGTTTTTTATTGTTTATATTGTGTATTTAAGATAAAATAAAAAAGAACAGACATTCTATTACGGTTTAAGGCTGTGCGAAGAAAACGACAGGACAAGGAAAGTTATGACAGTAAAAATCATTGCAACCGATATGGACGGTACATTTTTAACAGACAGGAAAACCTATGATAAAGTTTTGTTCGACAGGCTCTGGCAGCTTTGTCAGGAACAAGATATTAAATTTGTTGTCGCCAGCGGCAATCAGTATCGTCAGATTATTCAGCAGTTTCCCGGCCGTAGCGACCATATTGCGGTGATTGCAGAAAATGGAGGTCATATTGTCGTTAACGGCAAGACGCTGTTGGAAGAGTTTGTAAGTCCACATGCTGTTACAAGGTTGCTTTCTTATATGGAAAGCTATTATCCCGAAGCCATTATCAATTTGGCCGGCAAAAAATCGTCTTATATGCTGCAGACAACACCGACTGCTGTCAAAGAAGCTTTGCGCTACTATCTGCCGGCGATGCAGTATGTTGATAATTGGCATAGGGTTTCTGATGACCATTTCTTTAAAGTTACCTTTCTGGTTGAGGAATCTCTGACTTCCAGCATCCAGAAAGCTATTAACCAGCGCTTTAGATCCGATCGGTTGCGGGCGACCTCCAGCGGCTTTGGCTGTTTAGATATTATCCCTGCCCATGTGCATAAAGGAACTGGCCTTAAGTATCTGTTGGAATACTGGGGGCTGACTGCTGACAGTCTCTTGGCTTTTGGCGATGGCGGCAATGACTTGGAAATGTTAAAGTTAGCAAAATATTCTTATGCTATGGCTAATGCAGCAGAAGAAGTAAAGGCAGCAGCAGCTTTTCAAGCGCCGGCAAATGAAGAAAATGGTGTTCTGAAAGTAATGGCTTCTTATCTGATGAAGCAAGAAGCTGAGCATACTGCTTTTAATATGTAAATACAGTTTGTAAATCAAATAGCAGGAGGCCGCAATGTTAGAAACAATCAGCCCGGAATTGAGGGCCTATCAGGACGATAAACTGGAACAGTTTAAAAAACGTAACCCACAGGAAGAAAAAAACGGCATCGTTTTTGCCGGCGACTCTCTCATTGATTTTTTTCCGTTAAAGAAATGGCTGGGACGGGAGTATCCTCTCATCAACCGAGGGATTGCCGGTATCGATTCTAAATGGCTTTTGCAGCATTTAAGGACTCAGGTGGGTGATGTCAAACCGGCTAAGGTATTTATTTTAATCGGAACAAATGATTTGGGACTGGGCTGTGAGCCAGCCACAATTATAGGCAATCTGTCTGCAATAGTAGCCGAACTGCAGGGCTCTTTCCACACGGAACAGGTCTATGTGCTGTCGCTTCTGCCAGTTAATCAGTCAGCAGCTTACCGCCAGACTGTTAAACAACGCGGCAATCAAGCCATTAGGACGGTTAACAAGGCTTTGGCAGATTTGTCTGACTGTATTTTCATTGATTTATATCATGATTTGCTGGATGAAAGGGGCAACCTTGCTGAAAGCTACACTGTAGACGGCCTGCATCTGACTCCTTCAGCCTATCAGTGCATTTCTGATCGAATAAAAGCCTACCTCTGAAAGAAAACCGCAATAAGGAAGGGTCGACAAAGTTTTTTGCAGAACAAGTTATGATAAAAACGGAGGTGATTTGTTGGCTGTAAAATTAATTGCCAGCGATATGGATGGAACTTTTTTGGATGGCTGCGGTGACTATGACCGCCGGCGTTTCGAAAGGCTCTTAGATATATTGGAAGAAAAGGGCATTAAGTTTGTTGTAGCTTCCGGCAACAGTATGCCCAGGTTGGCGATGATGTTTGACGGTCTTTTAGAGCGGCTGATTGTGGTTGCTGAGAACGGAGCCCAGCTGATTACAAACGGCCAGCTGTTTGCTGAACATACGGTTGCTAAGTCAGATTTAGAAAATTTTCTGGCTTATTTTTCTAAACAGCTAGTGGACTACAAGGTGATGCTTTCAGGTTTGAAGGCAACTTATATGCTCAAGGACAGTCATTTCAGTATTGACAGCAGCCTGATTAAAGCTGATCAGGCCGCTCTTTTGATGAAAAGCATTGTAGAGCTGTCGGATTTTAATCAGCTGCCGGCTGATGAGCGTTTCTTTAAAATAAGTCTGCTCCTGCCAGAAGAAAAAGACAGGGAAATTATCGCCGATTTTAATAATTGTTTTTCAGGGCATTTAACAGCTACGGCCAGCGGTTTTGGTGGTGTTGATATCATTCAGACCGGCTGGCATAAAGGCCGGGCCTTAGCCCAGCTGATGCAGCTTTATGGCCTGACTGCTGATCAGGTCATGGCTTTCGGGGATGGCGGAAATGATATTGAAATGCTGCGGCTGGCGGGGGCTTCTTATGCTATGGACAATGCTCCCCAGGAGGTGAAAGCAGCTGCCCGTTTCATTGCTCCTAGTCATAAAGAAGCCGGTGTTTTTCAGGTCATTGAAGATTATTTAAAAAAATCAGAAATAAAATAAGACGACTTGAAAGGCCGGCAATCAGCCCGGTCTTTCATTTGCAGAGAGCCGATAGAATTTTGAATAGATTTTCATCAGTGTACTGCAGACTGACAAGATGAAACAAAAATTTAAAAGCTTACTGGGAAAGCTGTTTCTTAAAAATCGGTTAATAGTATTAGTTTATCTGATTATTGCATAAGAAAACGCTTGCAGAACCTTATAAAATAGAAGTGTATACTATAGGAAGAGGTAATCGATGATGAAACAATTTCCTCCGGGTTTTTTATGGGGCGGCGCTACAGCAGCCAACCAGTTTGAAGGGGCGTGGAATGTTGATGGACGTGGACCGGCGACTTCAGATACAGCGCGTGCTGTTGCACCTGAAGATCGGCAGACAATGGGCAGTGAGTTCAATTCGCCGATGAACCGTGCGAAGCTGGATGCAGCTTTAAAGGATAAGGAAGGACTTTATCCAAAACGCTGGGGTTCTGATTTTTACCACCGCTATAAAGAAGACATTGCTCTTTATGCTGAAATGGGTTTTAAAACCTTCCGCTTATCTATTGCTTGGTCCCGAATTTTTCCAAACGGTGACGATGCTCAGCCGAATGAAGCTGGTTTAGCTTTTTATGATAAGGTTTTTGATGAACTTAATAAATATGGGATTGAGCCGCTTGTGACACTCTCTCACTACGAATTTCCCCTTCATTTAGTAACAGCATATGGCGGATGGAAGAATCGCAAAGTGATTGATTTCTTTGTTCGCTATGCTGAAACGGTTTTTAAGCGTTACAAAGAGAAGGTCACCTATTGGCTGACTTTCAATGAAATCAATATTATCGGTATGACAGGCTATTTATCCGGCGGTTTACTGTTTGAAGACGGTCGACTGAACCTGCAGGAAATGTACCAAGCAGCACACCATCAGTTTCTGGCGTCAAGTCTGGCAACGAAGGTTGGCCATGAGATTAATCCAAATTTTAAAATTGGCTGTATGCTGGCACGTATGCAGGCTTATCCTGCGACCTGCAATCCTGATGATGTGATGGAGGAAGTGAAAAAAGATCACGAAAATCTCTTCTTCTCAGATGTTCAGGTTCGCGGCAAATACCCGTCTTATGCCAAACGTTTCTTCAAAGAAAATCAGATTGACTTAGAAATCGCTGACGGCGACCTTGAGATTCTTGAAAAATACCCTGTTGACTTCATGTCCTTCTCTTATTATATGAGTTCTATTGCTCGTAAGAAAGATTCCGGTGAACAAACAGCTGGGAATCTCATCTTGAGTGAGCCAAATCCTTATCTTCAAGCCTCTGACTGGGGCTGGCAGATCGACCCTGTAGGTCTTCGTGTGACACTTAATAAACTCTATGACCGTTATCAGATACCGCTTATGGTTGTAGAGAACGGCCTGGGAGCCCTTGACGAGGTAGAAGCAGACGGTAAAATCCATGACCGCTACCGTATTGATTATTTGCAGGCTCATGTCAAACAAATGTATAAAGCTATTGAAGACGGTGTTGATCTGATGGGGTATACTTGGTGGGGCTGTACCGATCTTGTTTCTGCTTCAACATCAGAGATGTCCAAGCGCTATGGGTTTGTTTATGTTGATGCGGACGATCAAGGAAGGGGGAGCTTTGACCGCTCGCGCAAGGATTCCTTTTACTACTACAAGGACTTAATCGCAAGCAACGGGGCTAATATTTTAAATGATTAGCCAGCTGACTTAAGATCATAAAGGAGGACAACAAGCTTGACAACACTTTACTTAATGCGGCACGGCGAAACTTTTTTTAATACACAGGGCCGCGTACAGGGAGCCTGTGATTCACCGCTGACCGATGCAGGCCTTGCTCAGGCGCAGTTAGCTAAAAGTTATTTTGACAAAAATAATATTCGTTTTGATGCCATTTACTCTTCCACACAAGAGCGGGCCGCTGATACAGCCAGACTGATTTCCGGTCAGGAACCCATTCAGTTAAAAGGGCTGAAAGAAATGAATTTTGGAGAGTTTGAAGCACAGCCCGAAAATCTTCTGCCCAAGTTTAGACCGGGTAGCCGATTTTTTGAGGATTTATTGGTGCCATTTGGCGGTGAAGATATTTATGATGTCGGCAAGCGGGTCAGAAAAAGCATCGATGAGCATTTACAAGGAAGCGATGTCGGTTCTGTCTTGATGGTCAGCCATGGAGCAGCAATGTGGGGGCTGTGTCTGGAACTTGCTCTTAATTTCCCTGAAGAAGTCGGTTTTTCCAACTGCGCTATATGCGAGTTTCATTATAATGCTGGCAGCTATGCCATCCAAAAATTAGTTCTGCCGACTAAAAATTTTCAGACCATTGAGTTTAGGGAGACTAATCATGACTAAAACTTTCTATCTTATGCGGCATGGCCAAACTAGATTTAATGTTCAGGGACGTATTCAGGGAGCCTGCGATTCTCCTTTGACCGAATTGGGAATTGAACAGGCTAAAGCCGCCGGACGTTTCTTCCAAAAAAAGGGTTTGGTCTTTGACCGCATTTATTCGTCAACTCAGGAACGGGCCTGTGATACGGCGGAATTAGCAACAGGACGGCAGGATTATATCCGTTTAAAAGGTTTAAAAGAATGGGACTTTGGTGCTTTTGAAGCTCATCAAGAATATCTCAATCCTAAATTTACCGCCAGGACGACTCAGGCTACCGCGACTATTTTCTTGCATACGGCGGAGAATCCAATGTTCAGGTTTATGAACGGATGGCTGCAACCATTCGAAAAGTTGTTGCAGAAAGCAGTGAAAATGACTGTTTACTCTTTGTCAGCCATGGAGCAGCTATTACACAATTCTATCGGCATATGACTGAAAATCCGCCTGTCCCTGCTAAGCGAATGGCTAACTGTGCGATACTGAAAATCAGCTGCAATGATGACTGTAAAATGGAAGTTCAGTCTATCTTTAATCCTATGGAAGAAGAGTATATCTTTGAAAGGTAATGGCTTATGAAAACGCTATATTTGATGCGCCATGGTGAAACCTTATTTAACCAATTGCAGTTAATCCAAGGGTGGTGTGATTCTCCTTTGACTGAGCAAGGCAGAATCCAGGCTCAACAAGCAGGAGCTTATTTTGAGGAGAAGGGGATTCATTTTAATTACCTATACAGTTCGACATCAGAACGGGCTTGTGAAACTCTGGAGCTGGTTAGTAAAAGAAGTGATTATAAACGGTTGAAAGACTTGAAAGAATTTAATTTCGGCCGTATGGAAGGCAAGCCTGAATACCTGCATCCTAACCGGCGACTGGGACAGAAAGGGCACGGCGATTTTTACCTTCAGTATGATGGAGAAAGCGACAGCCAGCTTGAAAAGCGTGTTAAAGAGACGATTGTCAAACTGGTGGATGAAGCAGAAGCAGGAGCTTCTATTCTGGCAGTCAGTCACGCCGGAGCAATCATGTCTTTTTACCGACAGTCAGATGTGCCAGCCTCATTTGACCTGCCTCTCTCTAACTGCAGTATTTTGAAATATGAAATAAGGGAAAAGCAATTTACTTTAGCTGAATTGATTGATCCGGTTCACCAAAAACAGTGGTTTTTTTAAAATAATGTCAGTTGGTGCAAGGCTGGAAGCCACAGATGTCTGAGAGAAAGAGATGACTTTTAGCTTTCATTAATTTAATAGTTGTACTGCCTGTACAGAAATGAAACAGCCAGCGTTATTTAGCCGTTTTTCAAATCTTTACTGGGCCTGAGGGGAAGAAATAGCGGACATCACGATTCGGACTACTGTCTCGCTCCCTTAACGTCCCTTTGGTATCTTGTTAATTGAACACGCCCTAAGAGCTGTGCAAAAAAGATATGGCTAAGTTTAGAATTGATTTCAAGTTAGCTAGCCGTAGCCGTCTGAAAGCTTTGTCGTCCTAGCGGCCGACAGCAGCTTTCTAGTCGTCTTGGCAGAGGTGCGCCTACGAAATCAAAGATTTCTGGCTTACCGCCATTTTTGCCTTGCTCTTTTAACGGGCTCTGTATCTTGTTAATTGAACACGCCCTAAACGCTGCGGGAAAAAGATGGCTGTCAGCGTGATGCAAGACATCACTTGACATTCCCTATTTTCCTTTTGCGTTTTTAACGGGCTTTGTATCTTGTTAATTGAACACGGCCTAAGCTCTTTGCAAAAAAGAGACGCAGTCGTAGGAAGCATAAGCTGACGTACGAATGTGGCTGCTCTTGTGAGTATAAAACTTCCTAGAAACCGAAGTTTCTTCGTCAGTTTTCCTATTTTTGCTATGAGCTTTTAACGGCCTTTGTATCTTGTTAATTGAACACGCCCTAAGAGCTGTGCAAAAAAGATATGGCTAAGTTTAGAATTGATTTCAAGTTAGCTAGCCGTAGCCGTCTGAAAGCTTTGTCGTCCTAGCGGCCGACAGCAGCTTTCTAGTCGTCTTGGCAGAGGTGCGCCTACGAAATCAAAGATTTCTGGCTTACCGCCATTTTTGCCTTGCTCTTTTAACGGGCT
>NZ_JBFQEG010000028.1:0-20056 GCF_040930515.1 Streptococcus huangxiaojuni | reverse complement strand
CTGACCTTGTCAAACGAGGCAATCGCTATCTCCGTTATTACTTAGTTGAAGCCGCCAACTCGGTGAGGCGCTATGATGACGAATACAAAGCCTTTTACAAGAAGAAGTATCAAGAAGTTCCTAAACACCAACACAAACGAGCCATCGTCTTAACCGCTAGAAAATTTGTGCGTCTGGTGGATGCGCTACTACGCAACCGCCAACTCTATACGCCACCAAGGAGGCCTATGCAAGATAGCTAGTATCTGCACATGTCCTTGGTCAAGCTAGTGAAAAATGTCATTTTTCGCTAGGTGTTTTTAGTGCACCCTAGTTTACTGAAAGTTAACTAAAGTTTTGACAACTTTATCTTGACTTTTTACCACTAGACTTTTAAAAATGCAAGACCGTCTCACAGTTTTTTAGGTCGTGTTTGACCGTCTAAGATAAATGCGGATAAAAACATGAAACCTTTAAGTTTAGCAGAGCAACTATAACTTTTAGGCTTTCTGTTTTTTATAATCTTATTGTACCGAAAAAAAGAACTTCAAATCTTACACATCGGGCCTGCTAATCTTACAAAAATGTAAGGTTTAATCCCGTCTTTTCTCCGGCTTTTTGTTATAATGTAAGAAAGATTGCTTTCAGGGGAGTGAAGATGGCAAAGAGGAAAAATTGGATTAAAAAACTTAACAGGGCCGGCAAAATTATTTCTATTCTGCCGGATACAACGGAAATTATCAACAGAGCCGTGGACAACACCAGACCGATTATTGAGAAAGAATTGGACAGGCACCATGAGCGGCAGGAAGCTTACAAAGAAATAGACAATGTGCTGCATTTAAATGTAGAGGAAGCAAAAAAACATTTGGAAAATCAGGGATTTACTGTCAGTATGATTCCGGCAACACCGCAGATAAAGTATGCCAAATTCCTTCCCAACCAAGTCGTCAGTATGTATCCTAAAAAGAAGAAAGCCAAACTTGGATCGTTGATTAAACTGTATTATCTCGATCAAGCGTCTCTTAATGCCAATATCATCCTTTTGAATGAGCAAAAATCAAAGGTTCAAAGATTCGGCCGGACCCTCTCAAACCCGCTTAAGCGCGGTAAAAAAATTTTTCCGAAAAAAACAAAACATCCCAAAGATGTTACGCCCAAAAGCACAGGTAAACGGCAATGATTGATTAAAAAAGCACAAACCTTCTTTTACAGGCTTTGTGCTTTTTTAGTTCCTTAATTTTGCTCCCTTGTAATCAGGAAATGGTTTCATTACGCTTAACCTCTAACCTTTTTAAGAAAAGCTTTCTGTTAGCTAAACGCCAATATCCGTGCTGTATTTTTTAGTTAGTTGTTGATCAATGTTTTAATCATTGATGAACTCCTCGATAAATATAAATACTGCCAGCTAAAGCTAAAATGCCAGAGTACAAAAATTCTTGATGGTAGAGCATTACGAACGCCCCAATCAGGAAGATAGCGCCAAATAAAATTCTATATTTTTGTTCATGCTACAACACCTCTTTCTTAAAATTAATAAGCAAATGCGGCGGAAACAGCAAGATAGACCATCAGTCATTGCTAAATTTCTCATGGATAAACGCATCATGTCGGTCTTTTCTGGCAAGTTTTGTAACTTTTAAAATGTGAAAGTTTAAGTGCGGGTTGGTTTAGTTATCAATCTAAAAAAGGCTGCAAATCGTTTAGGGCGCGTTCGGCAATTTTCTCATAGCGCTCTTTTTTGTCACGAATCCGAGGACCATCAAGCTCTTTGATAATGCCAAAATTAATATTCATCGGCTGAAAATGTTTGCTGTCCGTGTGTGTAATATAATGCGGAAGTGCACCTATAGCTGTTGTCTGCGGGAAAACAACCGGCTCCTCTTGCAAAAAAGTACGAACAGCATTAATGCCTGCAACCAAGCCGGAAGCAGCCGACTCTACATACCCCTCTACTCCTGTCATTTGACCGGCAAAGAACAGATAAGGATTGTTACGTGTCGCAAAGGTTGGACTGAGTAGGTTGGGCGAATCCATATATGAATTGCGGTGCATCACTCCGTAACGAACAAATTCTGCATTCTCAAGACCGGGAATCATACGGAAAATACGCTTTTGTTCTCCCCATTTAAGGTGAGTCTGGAAGCCTACGATGTTATAAAGACTGCCGGCAGCGTTATCCTGACGGAGTTGTACAACTGCATAGGGTGTTTTGAACTGGCCATCACGGACCCCTTTATAGTCTTCAGGATATTCGAGGCCAACAGGTTTCATCGGCCCGTAAAGCATGGTCTTTATGCCGCGTTTGGCCATGACCTCAATAGGCATACAACCTTCAAAATATTTTTCTTTCTCAAAAACGTTAAGCGGTGCTGCTTCTGCATGAATCAAAGCATCATAGAAAAGCAGAAATTCTTCTTTGGTCATAGGACAGTTAAGATAAGCCGCTTCTCCTTTATCGTAACGTGATTTCAAATAAACTGTATCCATGTTGATGGAACTTTTATCAACAATAGGAGCGGCAGCATCGTAAAAATAAAAACCTTCTCCACCATTAAGGGCATGAATTTTTTCAGCCAGCAAATCACTGGTCAGCGGTCCTGTCGCAATAATTGTGACCGCATCTTCGGGAATTTTAGCCACTTCTTCACGAATAACTTCAATCAAAGGATTATTCTCGATTTCAGCTGTTACAGCCTCTGCATAGCCATCGCGGTCAACAGCCATAGCCCCGCCTGCCGGAAGACGGTGTTCTTCTCCTACACGCATAATCAGAGAGTCCAAACGACGCATTTCCTCTTTAAGAAGGCCAACAGCATTGGTCAGACTGTCCCCGCGAAAAGAATTTGAACAAACCAATTCAGCAAAATAGTCTGTTTTGTGCTGGGGTGTTGGCTTAGTGCCCCGCATTTCATAAAGTTTAACAGGAATACCTCGCTTAGCAATTTGATAGGCAGCCTCGCTCCCCGCTAAACCTGCACCGATAACATTAATATATTTTTGAGACAAAGATAGACACCTCTAAATTATTTTAAGCCGGTCTGCCTAAACTTTCTTTATTTTATATGTTACAGCCATTATACCTAATTACTGTAATAAGCCGGTGGCTCTAAGAAAAATAAACTGAACCTACTTAATCTTTTCTTCTTTATAATCGCAGTTTTCATTGCTGCAGACAACTTGCTTCCCGCTGCCCCGAATTTTTTTCTCTACCAAAAAATCACCGGATTTCGGACATTTCCTGTTAATCGGCCGGTCCCAGGAAGTAAAGTCACAGGCTGGGTAGCGGTCGCAGCCGTAAAAAATACGGTTTCGTTTTGTTTTTCGCTCAATAACCTGCCCTTGGCCGCAAAGCGGACAGGTGACACCGATTTCCTTAGTAATCGCTTTTGTATTGCGGCATTCGGGAAAATTGCTGCAAGCATAAAATTTCCCGTAACGGCCCAGCTTAATGACCATCGGATGCCCGCAAACGTCACAATCAAAACCGGCAGGTTCATCTTTAATCTGAATTTTTTCAATGCCTTCTTCTGCTTCTTCTAATTCTTTTTCAAAAGGCTTATAAAAATCATCAATGACCTTTTGCCACTGTTCCTTGCCAATCTCGACCTGATCCAGCTTATCTTCCATTTCAGCAGTAAACTTGACATCAACAATATCAGGGAAAAATTCAACAATCAGGCGGTTGACGATTTCTCCCAATTCAGTTGGCTCAAAGCGTTTGGCAGATAGCTTGACATAATAACGTTTTTGAATGGTTTCCAAGGTCGGAGCATAGGTAGAAGGACGGCCGACACCATTTTCTTCCAGTGTTTTAATCAGGCTGGCTTCCGAATAGCGGGCAGGCGGCTGAGTGAAATGCTGCTCAGGCTGAGTCGTGACTTTTTTGACAAGATCGCCTTCTGCCATATCAGGAAGCATTTTATTCTTGTCAGAGTCATTATAAACAGCCAGATAGCCATCAAACTTCACTTGGCTGCCGTTAGCAACAAAAGTTACACCATTTTGTGAAAGGTTAACTTTCATAGTGTCAAAAACTGCTCCTGCCATCTGACTGGCAACAAAACGGTTCCAAATTAAAGTATAAAGTTTAAGCTGGTCTTTATCAAGATATTTAGCAATCGCCTCTGGTGTATGATTAACATTAGACGGTCTGATCGCCTCATGGGCATCTTGAGCACTGGTGGCATTTTCCACCCGATTTCCATGCTTAGAATAGTTTTCACCAAAACGGTTTCTGATAAATTGAGCCGCATCGTTTTGGGCAACAGGGCTGATGCGGGTTGAATCTGTACGCATGTAAGTTATCAGCCCCTGCTGTCCGCCTGAACCGATGCTGAGGCCTTCATATAACTGCTGGGCAACCATCATAGTTTTGCGTGTGCGGAAATTAATTTTATTGGCAGCATCCTGCTGCAGTGAAGATGTTGTATAAGGAAGGGGAGCTCGTCTGCGGCGTTCTTTTTTCTCTACTTTATCAACTTGGAAGTCATTGCCCTTGATGCGGGCCAAAACTTCTTTGACCTGCTCATTGTTGTAAAGTTTAGTCTTCTTGCCGTCCAAACTATGAAAAGATGCCTGAAATTTACGCGTTCCTTTTTTAAAAGCACCGTCAATCGTCCAGTACTCCTCTGGTTTGAAAGCTTTAATTTCATTTTCGCGATCAATAATAAGTTTTAAGGCTACGGATTGTACCCGTCCTGCTGACAGGCCTTTTTTCACTTTTTTCCACAAAAGAGGTGAAATAGAATAGCCCACAATTCGGTCAAGAACCCGGCGTGCTTGCTGTGAATCCACTAGATTCATATCGATTTTTCGAGGCTCAACAAAAGCGTTTTTAACGGCATCCTTAGTAATCTCATTAAAAACCACACGGTTCTTATCATTAGCATCCAAATCTAAAATATAAGCCAAATGCCAGGATATAGCCTCGCCTTCTCGATCCGGGTCACTGGCTAAAAAGACTTGCTTAGCATTTTTAGCCTCTTTTTTTAGGGAATTGATAAGTTCTCCTTTACCGCGGATATTGATATACTGAGGCTCATAGTTATTCTCAAAGTCAATAGACATGCTTGATTTTTTCAAATCGCGAATATGTCCGACAGAAGCCACTACCTTGTAGTTGCGCCCGAGATACTTCTCAATAGTCTTAGCCTTAGCAGGGGATTCCACAATGACTAAATTTTTTGAAGCAACTTTCCGCTTCTTTTTAGAGGCTGTTTTTTTATTTGTTTTTGCTTGTACTGTTGCCATAAGATCACTTTCTAACTAGATAAACTTATAGCATAATATCCCATTTTTTAATAACTGTCAATAAAAAACTTTTCTCTATAGGAAAAAGTCATTTATAATTGGTATTCGGAAATAACATCAAACCCACTTGTGATGCATTTTGCACCTTCTTGAATTAAATGAAGACAGCCATCTGCTTTTCCATCTAAAATATTGCCGGGAACAGCAAAGACGTCTCTCCCCTCTTCTAACGCTCTTTCACAAGTAATCAGGCTGCCAGATCGTCTTTTGGCTTCTGCTACGATAACCCCTTGTGCTAAACCGGCAATGATCCGATTTCTCTCAGGGAAGTGAAATCTTAATGGAGGAGAGCCGGGAGCATACTCTGTTAAAACTAAATGATTTTTGCTGATGTACTGCTGAAGCTGCGAATTTTCTTTGGGATATGAGACATCTAATCCTGTTCCGATAACAGCAATTGTGCTGCCCCCGTTTTTTAAGCAGGCCAGATGTGCACTTGTATCAATACCACGCGCTAAACCGCTGATGATAACAAAATGATTATTAAGCTCCTTGATAATTTTTTGAATAGACTTTGTACCGATATCAGACGCTAAACGACCTCCAACTACTGCTAATTTAGGCCTAGTCAGCAAATCCAGGTTTCCAGAATAATAAAGCAAAACCGGCGGATTATACATGGATTTCAATTCTAAAGGATAGGCTTTATCTAATATTGAAACTGACGGGAAACGATTAAATATAGGCCGCATTTCCTTACTGTTCAAATTTTTGTAAGCCTCAATAAATGAAAGGGGATTTTTACACTGAGATACTACAGCCATATCACGTAAGGACAACGATTTCTGCTTTTGCTCCTGATAAGTCAAAATATTAATAATGTTAAGATTGCTGAGTCCTGCTTGTTTCAGTTTAAAAAGTTCAAAATTATTCATAAAACACCTCACTTCTATTATTCGCAAAAAAAGAAATTCCTAACACAAAAAAAGATTTAGATTTTTTAGTTAGGTTTAAAAATCTAAATCTTTTACGTCAATCATAAAACTGTTGTTTTTGCTGCCATTGTTAAAAATCAATGGTTGTCAATAAAATCCTGCACTTCTTTAATCATGCGCAGGGTTACCCGAACACCGCCTGAATTAATATACCAGTCCTGAGCGTTCACCTGAAGGACACGATTATTTTTGATAGCATCAGCATCTTGCAGGACGTCATTAGCCAAAAGTTCATCAGCCGAAGCCCCCTGACCGATAGCGTCACCACGATCAAGGACAAAAAGGTAATAAGGATTTTTTTCAGACAGGTATTCATAAGATATTTGTGAACCATGGGTGCTGGCTTCTTCTTCGCTGTTCACTGCAGTAAAACCTGCTTCAGAAAAGAGCCAGCCAAAGCGGCCGGAAGGAGACTGAGACAGTAATTCACCGCTGTTGGCCATAACAAAAAGGGCTGAAGACGCATCTTTGTCTTTAACGGACTTCTTCAGTTTTTTCATCGCCTTAGTAATCTTCTTATTATAATTTTTAGCTTTTTTTGCTTGATTGTAAATTTTTCCAAACATAGTGACGCGCTCTTCAACCGATTCGGAAAAGTCCTTTTCAGAATCAGTTGATGCATAAACAAGCACAGCATCAGGCGCCGCTTCTTTTAATTTTTCAATGTTATCGGAATTTGCCATACGAGCTCCCAGAAAGATAACATCCGGCTGAATACTGGCAATCGTTTCAAAATTAGGCTCAAACAAGGTCCCAACATCCTGATACTTATCATCATTATAGATTTCTTGCATATCGTCACTAAGTTTATCTGTAGCGTTTTGCGATTTAGGAAGACCAGCAACACTATCTTCTTTGCCAAGAGCTGTAATAGTGTCTAGGGCCCCCATATCAAAGACCAAAACCTTTTTGGGGTTAACAGGAACTTCAACTGTTTCTGAAACTTTCTTTTCTTCAGAACTTTCCTCTCCTTGTTCAGAGCTATTATTTCCGTTTGAATCTGAGTTTTGACTGCGATTGCCGCGGTTGCCGCCACTGTTAGATGATATCGTATAATCATTCTTAATTTTTACAGTCTTATCTGCGGCAGACACAGTTGATAAAGCTAAAAAAGTAACCGCCAGCACTAAGCCGGTTAATAATAAAGGTTTAGTTAATTTCATTATAAAACTCCTTCCATCAAGATAGAAAGCCCGCCAAAAAAACCATATGAAATTGGCGGTAAAGTTTTTTTCATCTACTGCATTTTAAACAGTAGCCAGTACTGAATCTCGCGCGCTTTTCACTGGGATTTTAGGGCGTGTTCATCTTATTTAACATCTCCCTAAGCAGTTTTAAAACTCAAAATAATCTGTGCTGGTTGAAGAGTTTTTAGAGTGGTGCTTTATAATAAAGACTGATACGATCGCCCTGATAGGTTTGGATAGGAATAGGCATATCGTATAAAGCCGTTAGTATTTCTTTTTTAAAAACCTCCTCTACACTGCCTTGGGCAAGTATTTTTCCTTGTTTCATGCCGATAATATTATCAGCATAACATGAAGCAAAATTAATATCATGAATCACAATAACAATCGTTTTTTTGTAGTCTTCAATATATCGTCTCAAAAGCTGCATAATTTGAACAGCATGGCGCATATCTAAATTATTAAGCGGCTCATCGAGCAACAGATAGTCAGTATCCTGTACCATAGTCATAGCAATAAAAACTTTTTGTGCCTGTCCTCCGCTAAGCTGGTCTAAGTAAGCTTTTTTTAAATCCGACAGTTCCGTAAAATTTAAGATCTTTTCAACAGCCTGCTTATCCTCAGAAGTCAGCCTGCCTTTACTGTAGGGAAAACGGCCAAAAGACACCAAATCTTCTACATTGATTTTCAAATTCAAAGTATTGCTTTGTTTTAAAACAGCGACTTTTTTAGCAAAATCAAAAGAAGAAAAATCAGAGATATTTTGGCCGTCTACTGTAATGAAGCCTTGATTGCTGTCAGTCAGTCTGCTGATAAGTGAGAGAAGCGTACTTTTCCCTGCACCGTTCGGACCGATAATGGCCGTCATCTTACCTTTTTCTACAGTGGAGGACAGGTTCTCAATTACAGGTCGGTTTCGGTAATATTTACTGATATTCTCAATCTTTATCATAGGTGCCCTCCTTCCTTTAATAAGATGATGATAAAGTAAGATCCGCCAAGTAAATTCAGCACAACAGTCAGCTGCACATTCAAAGCAAAAATACTCTCTACCAAGTATTGACCGCCAACTAAAGCAATAATTCCCAGCAGAACAGCTCCCGGTAAAAGCAGGCTGTGCTTATAGGTCTTAAAGAGCTGATAAGCCAGATTGGCAAGCAATAATCCCAGAAAAGTGATGGGGCCTACTAATGAAGTGGATACCGAAACAAGCAAACTGACCAAAAGAAAGAAACGGACAAGAATCCGATTGTAAGGAAGTCCCAGATTAACAGCCTTTTCTTTGCCAAGCCATAAAACATCCAAATACTTAAAATCAGGATAATGAATCAAAAAAGCAAGAAAAACAGCAAGTCCCGATAAAAACAAAACATCTGTGTTAATGGCATTAAAACTTGCAAAAAGGCTGGACTGCAGAATCAAGTAGTCATTAGGATCAATAATCATCTGCAAAAAAGAGGACATGGAGGCGAAAAGTGTATTGAGAATAGTTCCCGTTAACAGCATAAAATACAGTGAATACCGCTGATATCGGAATAAAAGTCTAAACAGCAAATAAGAAAAGACCAGCATCGCAACCAGAGAAAAACAATAATTTCCCCAAGCAGGAAGTCTCATCATTTTTTGACTGCCTAATCCATAAAGAAGCACTGTCTGTATCAAAACATAAAGATTATCCAGTCCCATAATGCTTGGCGTCAGAATCCGATTATCAGTAATCGTTTGAAAAATTAAGGTTGAAACAGCAATGCAAAAAGCAGTCAGTAAAAGAGCCAAAAGCTTTTGGTAGCGTGTTTTTATAAGATACTGCAGCAAAAAAGTATTGCCATCCAGCCGGATACCGTCTGTCATAAAGATAAAAATCACTATAAGACTGCATCCAGAAAGTACAAGAAGCCGTTTTTTACTTTTTGCACTCATAGTCTGTGCCTTTCACTGCTGCTGATATAAAAAAGCATGAGAAGAAATGAGGCACTGCCAAATACTCCCATAATCAGTCCGATTGAAATCTCATAGGGGTAAATAATAAGCCTGCCTAAAATATCACATACCATAACTAAAACAGCACCAAGCAAAGCTGTTAAAGGTAAAATATGCGGCAGATTATCCCCTTTGGTAAGGCTGATAAGATTGGGAACAAGCAAGCCTAAAAAAGGCAGGGTGCCTGCAACCGTTACAACGACCGCTGTTATGACAGAGACTAAAACCAATCCCAAATGCGTAACAGCTTCAGCCCTAAGCCCTAAATTTTGAGCAAATTCCTCTCCAAGTCCCACAAGAGTGAAATGGTGGGCATAGCGGAAAATCAAAAAAAGACAGGGAAGAACTAAAAAAAGAAGCTCGTAGCGGTGGCTTGTCACAATCGCAAAATTTCCCTGCAGCCAGCTATTAACAGACTGCATTATCTGAAATTCCACCCCTAAAAAAGTAGTCAGGCCATTGACAATTTGACCCAGCATCAGACCAATCAGCGGGATAAAAATTTCATGCTTAAATCTAACAGCACGCAGAAGCCAAACAAACAGCAGCGAACCAAATACAGCCAGTACAGAGGCAATAAGAAGCTGGAGCAACAAGGGAGCGGCGTTAAAGGAGATGAGAGCCACGACAACTCCTAACTTCGCCCACTCCATCGTACCTGCTGTTGTCGGCGAAACAAATTTATTGCGAGTCAGCCGCTGCATGACCAGTCCGCAAACAGATAAACCGGCACCAGCAATAATGATACTGATTGTTCGAGGGAGACGGCTTGAAAAAAGAATATTGAATTGTGATTTTGTTAAATCCCAGCCATCTGAAATAGAAAGGGATTTAACACCGATATATATTGAACAAAGAGAAAGGATGACTAGAATTGTCCCCAGCACTGGAACAGTTAATAGTTTTTTCATACTATCCCCTTTGAAATAGATTATTTTTTGTATCCGTCCCTAACGGGCAGATACCCCTTTATGATAACATAAAATTCAGAAAATTTGTACAATATTTTTAAAAATAAAATGCTGCAGGCAGAAATTCCTGCAGCAAAATTTTAAGGATAAAACTTTGTTTAATACTATTTTAACAGCTCTCTGTTAATCTGGCCCAAAAAGAAAAGACTTGAAGCCTCTTTCTTTTGTATTCTGCTTTTTGAAATGGCAGAAAGCTCCGATAAGATTAGCTTCATTATGATAGCGGCAAGCCTTAATAGGCAGGGCTGCTGCTAAGGATAAAGCCGGTTCCTTAGAAAGAAGGATGCGGTATTGTCTGTCAATTTCCTTAATTAAAAGAGGCTGACTGCTGATACCGCCTCCGATAGCTACAAGTTCCAGCCTGAAAATACTTTGCAAATTAAGAATCAAGTAGGCAATTTCACGGCAGTAAGCTTCAAAGCGTTTGTGTAATTCTGCATCCTTATTGTCGTTCAAAGCCTGAAAAACAGCCCGTCCATCCTCGTCAGCTAATCCGAGGTAAGCACTGCTCTCCTTGATAAACTGAACTGCTGATCCTTTATTATCCCACAGACTTTCTAATCCCTTTAAATGGAGATTAAATAAACTGCTGATTGTATCCGGGCTGAATTTCTCTTTGAAGCCGCCCTCCTCTTTTTTATCTTCTTTTATCAAAATATCAGCAGCATCAAAATTTTTAGCAGACAAGAGATCACCGTGAGAAAGCAAGGCCAATCCAACTCCTGTCCCCAATACAAGGACAGCTCCGCATTGGCAGTCAGCAAGTTCTCCATGTTGCGCTTCCGCAAGCCCCGCAGCATTTGCGTCATTAATAACACTGACTGGGAGACTGAATTGATCTGTCAAAAACTGCTTCAGGGGAAAAGATTTCAGATAGGATAAAAGCCCGCCTTTATGGATAAAACCTGTCCTCGCATTAATCTGACCGGGACAGGCAATACAAACCCCAGAAATCTGTTCTTGATAAGAAGCAATCAGTTTTTCTAAAACAGCCAGAAAATCTACCATCGTATTTGGAGTCGGACTTTCACCGGACTGTGTCAGCACTTCTTTGTCATCGATTAAAGCATGTTTAATAAAGCTCCCTCCGATGTCAATGGTTAAAAATTTTTTCATGCCCTTCTCTTTCTTAAGTTTTTGACTAAAGCCTTCACTGCTTCCCCAGATTAATGCCGCTTTCCTAACATATAAAAGTTTAAAAGAACCATAGGACAGCTTGCTTTTGCACTGCTAGTTCTCAGTTAAATAAGTAGCGAAAGATACAATAACAACAGGCTAAAATTAAAAAAGTTAGGAGCTGCCATTTCTTTGTTTGCATAAGATAACCGATGAATTCCCTTATAAAGGCATTAAGAGTGAAATAAAACCTTGTTTTTGCTCCGTATCCGAAACTTTTAAGCTTTTCCTGCCTTGCCAAAGTCAGTGCTCTGAATAAATGATAGTAACTGGTCACTATGGCGACAGGGGCACCGTCTTTAATCAGTGTTTTTGAGAAACGCATATTCTCACGTGTATTACGGGACTGTTTTTCTACTATAATATCCTGCGAGGGGACCCCCTGCTTTAAAGCATAGTTACGCATAGCTTCCGCTTCGCTGACAGACTCATCACTTCCTTGGCCGCCAGACATAATCAACTTGCTTCCAGGATTTTTTTGGTAGACACTAATTCCCTTATCAATCCGAGAAGCCAAGAGAGGTGTAACCCTATCTCCCAGCAGTCCGGCACCTAAAACAAGCACGTAATCAGCTTTTTTAACAAAAGTAAATGTAAAATTAAGCACACTGGCAGTTGTAAAAAAGATGAGCTGTACTGTAAAGTAAAAAACTAAAAGCATAAAGGCCGTATAAACAGCTAAAAGCCAGCTCCTGTGCTGGATATAGTCAGCAGTTTCTGTATGGGAATAAGAAAAAATAATCAACAGCCCACCCAAACCTAAAGCGAAGGATAAAAAGTTAGACCAGCGCCGTCCTTCCTTATACAATAATTGAAAACTTTTATAAAGACATAGTAAGGCAAAGCCTAAAGGGCCAACAGACAGTAAGAGAATAATCGGAAGAAAAATCAAATAAAACCAGAGACTTGGATACTGAATAAAGGGTAATAAAGAGGCAAAGGCACTGGCCAGCATTAAACAAAATAAAATTCCCAGCCAAATAGTACGCCGTTCCCAAACAGATACACCGATAAATAAGATAAAACAAGATAGAAATAGATAAATCATATTTCCCCCACCAAAGATTTCACCGGCTCAAAGCTTTTTCGATGAATAGGAGTCACCCCATATTTGTACAGCCCTTCTAAATGTCTCTTAGTTCCGTAGCCAGCATTTTCTGCAAAACCATAGCCCGGATAAAGGGTATCATAATCGGTCATTATACGATCGCGTGTCACCTTAGCTACAACAGAAGCTGCTGCAATAGAGAGCGAATGCGCATCTCCTTTGATGACAGACTGTTGTGGAATTTCTGTCCTTAGCGTCATTGCATCGATCAACAGATAATCCGGCTTTTTAATACGCCCTTCCATACTGTTGACAGCTTGCAGCATACCCAGTTTTGTAGCCTCATAAATATTGATTTGATCAATCATCTTATTATCAATGATACCAACACCAACCGCTAAGGCTTTTGCCATTATTTGATGGTAGAGGGATTCATGCTTTTTTTTGGGAATTTTCTTGGAGTCATTGAGTCCTTTAATTTTCTCATTTTCAGGCAGAATAACACAGGCGGCTACAAGCGGTCCAGCCAAAGGCCCGCGCCCTACTTCATCAATACCTGCAATAGCTTTATAATTTTGGGCATAAAGTGCTTTTTCATAGGAGAGCATTCCTTCTAGCCGCAGTTCTTCCGCTGCTTCTGATTGAAGTGCTTTCTGACGCTGCTTAATCGCTTTCTGAACCCCCAAACGATGATCGCGTGACAGCTCCTGCCACAGCGGATCAGTTAGGCTGCTGATATCTGCCAACATGGCTTTAACCTCTTTAATAGTTGCCATCGCTATCTCCAATACGATCTAAAGTATAGGTTCCTAACTTGCCCTTGCGTACCTCTCTGATAAAAAGGTCATAGAAACGGTCATAATCTTCCCTAAAGCCTAACTGCTGAGTCAGAGTCATAATCATTTCCGGGGCTTCTGCTTCCAGATCAAGATTTTTAAAACGTGTCAACAGACGGTCCGGATAATAGGTCTTAAAATAATTTATTCCAAAAACTGTGACATCATCCAGCGGCAGCAAGCTATCCTTAATAGCTCCGGTTAAAGCCAGCTTCAGCGCTGTCGTCCTATCTTCAAATTTTGGCCAAAGAATACCGGGAGTATCTAAGATAGCTAAATCCTTGTGAGTTCTCAGCCACTGCTCTCCTTTTGTTACTCCAGGTTTATTTCCGACAGCTCCGACTTTTTTTCCGGCCAGCCGATTCATTAATGTTGACTTCCCAACATTAGGAATACCGATAATCATGGTTCGCATGTTTCTCTTCTCAAGACCGCGTTCGCGCCGCTTAGCCAGTTTACCAGCCATAAGTTTTTTAGCAGCTGCCGTTATCTTTTGAGCCGTCGATTGGTCTTTAGAATTAACAGCTAAAGCATGGATACCTTGAGTCTGAAAATAAGACAACCATTCTTTAGTAGACTTGCTGTCTGCCAAGTCAGCTTTATTCAAAATAAGAAGTTTTGGTTTATCTCCTATAATTTTTGTCAACATCGGATTTTGACTGGACAGGGGCAACCGAGCATCAACCAAGACTGTCACAAAATCCACAAATTTTAAATTTTCCTGCACCTGTCGTCTGGCTTTTGACATGTGCCCGGGAAACCATTGAATAGTCGCCATAAGACAACCTTTCCTTTCCAACCAATAGGACTTTCATAGCGTATCAATAAAAATCAATTATGCTTTATTATATCATGTTTCGTCTTATTTTACTGGCCTTTTTCTGCATACCGCCTGCCTATCTTTTTTTGAGGTTATGTCAGTCGAAAATTTAGAACAAAAGTAAAAAAGGATTTATAGTTTTTAAATACTAAAATATTTTAAAGAAATAGCGCGCCATAAAAGGGTGTTTCGCTGTCTTTTAAATAAAAGGAAATAGAATTTTGGTTTTTAGTATTGAAATACTTTTAAAAAAACTAATCTCAACTTGCCTTAAAAAATTAGCTGGGTTACAATAGTTGTAGAATAAACTATCCGGGAGCAAGAGGCATCATGAAAAAATATCAGCAAATCTATCGCGATATAAAAAGGAAAATTGAAAATGGCCAGCTCAAAAAAGGAGAGCGGCTCCCATCAATCCGCACACTCAGCCAAGCTTATCGCTGCAGTAAAGACACCGTTCAGCATGCGCTTTGGGATTTGACCTATCATAACTTGATTTATCCAGTCGCAAAAAGCGGTTATTATGTTTTAGAAGGAAGAGTGCAGAAGGAAAAGTCGCTGGACTTAAGTTTATCCGGTTATCATAATATAGCTTATGAAGATTTCCGCAGATGCATTAACGAGAGTCTAATCGGACGTGAGAATTACCTTTTTAACACCTATCCAAAACAACAGGGGTTAGTCGAACTCCTCGAATCACTTCAGCATCATTTAGAGAACAATGATGTTTACAGCAAGATTGACAATATCATTGTCACCTCAGGCGTTCAACAAGCCCTTTACATCTTAACACAGCTGGTCTTTCCCAACAATAAAAATTATTTTTTACTGGAGCAGCCTACCTATCATCGAATGAATGAACTGATTCGCCGCCAAAATCTGCCTTTTCTAACTATTGAACGTGATTTTAAAGGGCTTAATTGGGATAAACTTGAAGATCTTTTTAAAAGCCGTCAGATTAAGTGTTTCTACACCATTTCCCGCTACTCGAATCCTTTGGGACTGAGCTATAGTAAACACGAAAAAGAAAGATTAGTCAAACTGGCTGCTCAGTATGATGTCTACATCATTGAAGACGACTATTTAGGCGATTTTGTCCATACAGGGGACCTACCCCTTCATTATTATGATACTGCTGATAAAGTAATTTATCTCAAATCATTTTCTGCTTCTCTTTTCCCAGCTCTCCGCTTAGGCGGCTTAGTTCTCCCTCAGCCCTTGCTGCAGCGCTTCTTGGACTACAAAAAATTAATTGATTATGATACTAACTTAGTCATGCAAAAGTCTCTTTCTTTATACCTTGATAACGGCATGTTTGCTAAAAATCTCAGATTTTTAAAAAATGTCTTTCAAAAACAGATGCAGCAAGCTGAAGAAAATTTAAAAGCATTCTCAGGTCATTCAGATTACAGAATTGCTCCGCAGTCTGTAGTTCTTAAACCAACAGCTGATATTATCAATCAGCAGCAGCTAAAAGAAAGTAAAGACTGCTATTTTTTAGGAGGGCATTATCTTGAAAACTCAGACAGCAACTATTTAAAATTAGCCATTAATGAACGATTAAGTGATAATCTCAAAAAACTGTTCAGCAGTATATAAACCAACTGACTGCGAGCAAGCAAAGAGATGGCCAGAAACAAAAACTGGGAGAAAGCCTTCTTCTCCCAGTTTTTATAGTGTATAAGAGGTTTTTATTTTACCTGTTCAAAACGCAAATGCACAACAATATGGTCACCATAGCCATTGCGCTCTAAGTCACGCTGCAAACGGTAAGAAATGTAGTGTTCAGCAATAGAAATATAGCCGGCGTCCAATAAACGATTTTCAACTAATGATTGAATCATATTAATAGTCGGACGTTCTATTTGCGCTTCTTCTAAGTCTAAAACCACTTTTTTAGTAACCTGAGCTAAATCTTGACGCCACTTTTCATCAATGGCATAAACCGTTTGAGCTGCTTTAATGATAGCTTGATAGATTTTATCCGGGTCAAATTCCGCTATTTTCCCGTCACGTTTGATAATCTGCATATTCACTCCTTACTAAGATATAAAGGCTTTAAAGAAAACAGTCCATATTCGGTTTACATCATGCACTTCATAGGATTGCTTTTCTTTTTCGAGCTTTCAGGCTGCACGAAAGGCAAAGGATTTCTCTTCATTCTTAACATCCAGTCAAGTTAATTTTTCTATAGCAATTAACTATTTTTTGGCTGCTCTTTTCCGCTGTTTCCAGCTTAGGTTTATTATGCAAATGTTTTCAAAAAATGTCAAGAAATTTATCCGAAAACCAAACGGAAGATTGTCTAAAAGTCTTTAAAAAGAGCAATAGGCTAAGATGCCCTAAAAAATCACTAGGTCTCTTTTTACCCAAGATGGCAGCAGTCTCCTAATAATCCGGCCGTAAAACACCGGTGACATACTGTCTAGGTGCCCGATCGAGGACAACATCCACAATTCGGCTGGCTTCTTCAGAAGTGCAGGCAACCAGTGGCAGCCGCAAAGGTCCGACATTAAATCCTTGATGATTCAGTACTGCCTTAACCGGTGCCGGGCTGGCTACAGAAAAGAGCGCATTGACTTTGGGCAGAAAACGTCGCTGAATCTGAGCAGCTTTTTTAATATCACTGTCCGCAATAGCTTGAATCATTTCATACAATTCATCACCGTTAGTGTGAGATGCCACACTGATGACACCGTCAGCCCCCAGATTCATAGCATGGAAGACTTCTCCGTCTTCTCCAGTGTAGATGAGAAAGTCATCCGGTTTATTTTCAATAAGGTAAGCCATACTGTCAAGATTAGTACACTCTTTAACTCCAATAATATTTGGATGCTGAGCCAATTTAAGTAAAGTTTCGGGAGCCAATTCCACAACTACACGGCCCGGAATATTATAAATAATAATCGGCAAATCGCTGGCTTCCGCAACCGCTTTAAAATGCTGATACAGTCCTTCTTGAGTCGGTTTATTATAATAAGGCACAATGGCAAGCCCTGCAGCAAATCCGCCAAATTCTGCAACTTCTTTGGCGAAATCAACTGAATCTCTCGTATCGTTGGTTCCGACTCCTGCAATAAGCGGAACTCGGCCTGCGACAATTTTTTGAACAGCGGCGAACAATTCCATTTCTTCGTCGTGTGTCAGGGTCGGACTCTCAGCAGTTGTTCCGGCTAACAGCAGTCCTTCAGTATGATGTGCCAGCAAATGTTCAATCAGCTTAGGCAGTGCTTCAAAATTAATGGACCCATCTTCCTTAAAAGGGGTTACAAGTGCTGTAATTATTTTGACATCCTTAAAATCCGCAATAGACATAAACATCTCCTTTCAACAAGAAACAAAGCCCGTATAAAGCTCACAGCAAAATAAAAGCTGACCGCCGAGTCATCAAAGATTCAGGACTCAAGGGAAGGCTGCCCTCACAGAGCAGCCACAACCGCATGTCATCCACGCTTCCTATGACTGCGCTTCTTTTTTTGCTAAGCTAAGAGCTCAGGGCGTGTTCAATTTAAATACTTCTTGGCTTCTTGGACATAAAAGAGGTCGGGGTTCTCGTCGGCTATTTTATCGAAGAAAGCTTTTGCTCTATCCGTATGGCCTTGATTGAGTTCGTTTAAACCTTTATAAAACGTAAACATTATTTCGATTAGTCTGTTCTGCTTAGAATCATTATCTGAAAAATAGAGACTCCTTTCCCCTTGGCTTATTTTTAGAATTTCAGCTATTAAGTCAGAATAGCTCTTAGAAAGGATTGCCAAACGCTTACGTCTGATTTTTTCATTCAAAAGTCTTTGCTTGTAATCTAAGCACAATTCTTCATTATCTAGATATAATTCTGTTAAACTCAAATAGAAATAATAATTTAATCGTTCTAAAGTTTTATCAGTAAATTTCCATTTATCCTTATTTACCTTGAAAAAGTACCCTTCCGCTTCTTTAAAATTTCCTTTGTAAAACTCAACTATCCCTTTCATAACTGCAGAATTGTTGAAAAATCTAGAGTTCTTAAGGAGAAGAAAATCAGAATAAGCATCATATCTTTTCAAATCAATATGATGGTAAAGAATATCACTGACTCCCATATTAACAGCATTATGGACTTTATCCTGAAGGAAAAATAAAAAATAACAGGATGATATCAAAGCAAATTGCTGAAAATTTAATAAGAAACCTTGTTTAATATAGTGACTGACTACCACAATGAGTACCGGAACATAAATGCATAAAATAAGAAGTAAAATCACTCGCGGGGTATAATAAATTCGCTTATCACCCATAGAGGGAACTTTGTTTCTAAGTTTATCAAACATATCTATTTCCCCTATTTTTGCTTGCTGTCTTTATTGTCTTCGCCTATGATTGTAAGAGCTAGAGCAGCGTCTAAGCCAACAATAATACCATCTAGTAGTTCTCTATCCGTCATGCGAGAATTCCTTTAAATACTTCTTGGCTTCCTGAACATAAAAGAGGTCAGGGTTTTCATTGACGATGGCAGAAAAAAGCTCATGAGCCTTCTCCTCATCGCCTGACAGACGGGCGTTCATGCCTCTGTAATAAGTAACTGACAAACGTTCAAGATGTGTTTTGGGCTGTACGCTGTCAAAATAAACTGGCTGCTCACCTTTGAAAAGCGACTGAACAGCCCGTAATTCATCCAGTTCACGTTTTTGACGTGCTCTCTGTTTCCGCCCAAGCTTTAAACTGCTCAGCTTCTCGATGGTCTGTTCCCCTGCTTCAAACTCCCCGCTGTGTAAGTAGTTCAGTGCAGAGTAATAAAGAATATGGAGACGGAAAAACTGCCGTCTCTGTCTAAATGCGGACTGTACACTGATTTCCCCTAATCGGGCCAAAGCTTCTCCGTAAGCACCGGTAAAGTAAAGAACCTGGGCTTCAGCCATATAGACTTCCTGACGGTAAGCTTTTTTCAGCCCTCGTCTAACTTTTTGGTAGGCATATTCAAAATAAGATTGGTATTTCTGCAAGTTTAAATCTTCAGCCAGCAGTTCCTGAAGAATGTGGTTGAGAATACGCCTTAAGAAATAAACTAAGGCAAGGGTTCCCAACATAATCAATGCTGTTGACCAAACTAAAATTGCATTATTGTCAAATGCCCCTTTAAGCACGACAATATACAGTAGTAAGCCAAAGATGGCCAAAACTAATTGAGTTTTTACTAGCAATTTAAAAATATTTTCTATTTTTAAACTTCTTATTTTCTTAACCATCTGCTATTTCTCCATATCATTTTTTGAATCTTTGTCAGCAGCTATTGCACTAAATATGACTGATGCAATAGCTAAACCGGCTCCAGCTCCACCGAAAACTGTTGCTAAGCCAATGGCTGCTATGGAAGCTACTGTTACACCTATCGCCACAGCATTATCCGCTACAAAGTTGACTGTGCCTTGGGCAACATCACTAGTCGCTTGCCCCCAGTTCACTCCTCTTATGTCGTCCACCAAATAAGCAGCTTGTGTCATATGCGGACTATCTCCGGACTTCCGTATATACTGCCCCTGCTCATAGGCCACTGACAGCTCGCCCTTGCTCGTATCCGATAAAGCAGCCGAAGCGCTCGACTGAGTCTGACTATAAGCCGCCAATGTCCCATTCACATACTTCACTCCAAACTCACTCCGACTGTTCTCGCCTGACAAAGCAGCCGATAACCCAGAAACCCCATTCTGATCAAACGCATACTGGTAAGACCCATTAAAAAGTCCCTTATCTAGTGCTGAACCCTTAACAGGTACCGACTGACTGCTCGTATAACGCCCCTTACTGCTGACAGCGTTAGAAGACGTCTTAAGG
>NZ_JBFQEG010000027.1:0-3227 GCF_040930515.1 Streptococcus huangxiaojuni | reverse complement strand
TTGATTTCGTAGGCGCCCCTCTGCCAAGACGACTAGGGAGCGAGACAGAACCCCAGACCGTAAAGTTCGATGTCTCGCCCCCGCAAAGCCTAGCAGACATTTTAAAGCTTTGAAAAAGCGACTAAAATGCCGCTAGGCTACTGCGTCTTGTTTATACTACAAGCAATGATTTGAGAGGTTAGGATTTTTGTCTGCCTTCAGTCGTTTACGGCTGGCGGTAAGTCCGAAATCTATGATTTCGGCTGCGCACCCCTGTCAGAACGGCTAGAACGGATTAACTTCCTTAATCAGATATTTGTTCATCCACAGAAATAAGAAAGTGAGGGCAATATTTTGCCTCATCATTTCCTCTCGTTTTAACTTTTTTGGTTTATTTAGGTTGAGAGCAGGAACCTTAAAATTATTTTATTAAAATCGGAAATTTCTTGATGAATAGCGTGCCCTGAATTTTTAAAAATTATTTTTTTACAATTAATTCTTGACGCTAATTCATCTGAGTATTCTACTGGAATAACCTTGTCTAACATTGCTCCAATGACTAATGTTTTTGATTTTATATCACTTAATTGCTCATAGACATCAAATGTTAAACAAGATTCTGCAAGAATACTGAATCTCTCTAAATCTTTTACCTTAACCATATATTTTAGAGCAACATGGATAAGCTTATGCTTTTTTAAATATTGTTTTGAATAGACATTATCAATCATATTTGATAATAAAGCTTTTACATCTCCCTTATCAGCTAATGCTATCCAATTATTGATAACATCATTTTGCTTCATATTATTTCTAGCAGTTGTTGCAACCAAAACAAGATGTTCAATTAAATCTGGATAATTTATTGCTAGGGACTGAGCTATCATACCGCCTTGCGAAACACCTACAGCATCAATTTTATGTATATTTAATTTATTCAAACAATAAGCAATCTCTTGGGCCATATCCTGTATTTGATAGCTTCTTTCAATAGTGTTTGGGTGATCAAATATCAGTACTTTATAATTTTTAGCGAATTTTCTATAAAAAAAGGCCATTTGTTTAGCTTTCCCTTTTATTCACTCTGTACCAAGACCGGGTATTAAAAGAAGAAATTTTTCACCAGAACCAAACGTAATATAATGGATATTGTCTCCATGGAATTCTACTACTTTATTTTTTGCATTAATCATATATAGTAGTCTCCTTACTTAGCAAAAAGACTGGCTTATTGCCAGTCTTTTTGCTATTTTCAAATTGATTGAGCAGATTAATTTTTCTGACCAACTACATAGGTCAGCTGTTTCGCCTGTGCAGCCGAGAAGGTGCGGTAGGAAATCACTCCGAGACCCAGAGCGTTGGATTCAGAAATCAGGATTGAACCATCTTCCTTAACTTCTTCAACAATAGCTACATGGCCATAAGTACCGTCAGCACCGGCTTGACCTGGCGCAAATGAAACAGCATAACCGACTTCAGGCTGATGGGTTGTCACATAGCCTGACTTATGCTGCCAGTCGCCTCCATTGCCCATATAGGCATCAAACCGATATCCCAATTCCTCAGCACGGTTAAAGACATACCAAGTACATTGACCCCAAGGATAGCTTGCAGCAATATAGCCAGCTGCATTAACAGCTTCGGAAATACTGTAGCCAGCTGGAATTTCCGCATAAGTCACTCCGGAGATATTTCTCAGTTCAGCTGGAATTTCAGGGGTGCCGCCGTGTTTATCGATCCATTCGTCTAGATCTTCCATGATTTCAGCACGTTTTTTCCCTGTCCCGGAAGTATCGGTGAAGTAAACACCGCCGTCAGCAACCGTATCCAACTGGCCTAAAGCGAGTTTCTTAGCCTTATCATCCTGCCGTTTAAATGTTGTGTTTTTATTTTGAATAATTGTGACTTTAGTCAGCTCACGCACAGCCTTATCATCATTGTAGTTAGCTGCATTCTCGGGATTACTGTCAAAAGCCCCATAGCCAAATACATTTGAACCAGGAAGAGCCGCAACACCTGCTGAGCCAAGCGAACTTTCAGCCATAGCAATAGCAACGATAGCGCGGACATCCAGTCCACTGGCTTCTTCCCATTCCAGCAGCTTTTCACCATTGATACGGTTCTTGTCATAAGCGACTCCCGTCGAAGCCAGATAGCCGTCCAGCTGCTCTGCGGTAATCCCGTAACGGTGCGACAGCAAATTATGCGTATAGGCATCATCGCCTGTCCAGTGTTCTACATATGCACGATTAGTGGTTGTAGCATCAGCAATCTCACTGCCATCAGATAAAAACGGCAGACCAAAGGAGGATAAAGGATTGCCTCCCAAGGGATTGGCAGCCGCCTCGTTTCCGGCTGCGGAAGCTTTATCTGAGCCAGGCTGACTGCCTGATTTTTTTTCTGTTTTAGCAACTCCGGAGTTTGTACTAGGAGCTGTTTCCTTTTCTGCAGCAGTCGTTGCTGAGGTTGTTGTCTCTGTCGTAGTCGTCGTGGTTGTGCTTTCCGTTGTATCGGCTGCAGGAGCTTCCTCAGCGGAAGGCGCTGTATCAGTATCAGCCCCATCTGCATCGTCTTCAGAAGCATCCGCATCTGTATCAGGATCCGTTGCAGCTTCTTCTTCAGCAGTTTCCTCTTCTGTCGTAGTCGTGGTTGTCGTCGTGGTTTCTGCCGGTGTATCATCTGCAATAATAGAGGATACTTGGGTTAAGCCCGATGCTTCTGATAAAATCAAGCCTGAAATAGTCAGTAATGCTAATAATTTTCTCTTGTAAGACATGAAATTCTCCTTAAATTATTTTTTCTTATAACTATCTATTCGAAAAAATGTCTTATTATATTGCTACTATATGACATTATAACATTTTTCTAATGATTTTTCCTTAAAATAACTCCAAAAAAATGAGCCGAGAACCATTTTTTATCGGCTGATAATCAGAATCATTTTAAGAAAAAACTTATAAATAGCCCTAAGAAACTATTTTTATCTGTCTGTACATCTTCTCCTTTCACATTATACCAAAAATATATAGAAAGAAAAGGACTTTTGCTCACAGAGGTTATTTGTAATTTTTTTCAATTTTCAATTTTTAATTGGCCGCTTTTACATCTGCCGGCGTCTTGAGCATCTCCAAGGTTTGGTCAGCTCACCAATGTGTTCCCTAGCCGCTACAGAACCGATTTCAGCCACCACTGCCTCCAGCTCTGTCGGCACCTCCTCGATACTCTGGGCGCCGTCTAAACCGGATAAG
>NZ_JBFQEG010000026.1:0-23508 GCF_040930515.1 Streptococcus huangxiaojuni | reverse complement strand
CATGACACAGACATCAAGTTTGGTAGAGCTAACGTCTAAACCGACAAAACATTTCATTTGGAAGGTCTCCTTTCAATTGGATTTGGAAGTTTTCTTGACTACTGTAAGGTTCCCCAGAAACACCTTGCACCAACAGCCTCGCATAAGAGAATTCTAGTCACTGGCTCAGCTGCCGCCTGTACCCTACTAGGTACAGAAGTGAGCTTAGTGGAAACAGCTAGTGTGTTGGAAGTAGGGACAAGGCTTGGGTAACAGACTTTAAAATGAAGTCTAAGCAACAAGGAGAGAAAGAAACAACCATGAGTCCATTCCATGACTCTATTGTTCTGGAAAACCTTGCAATAGTCAAGCTATAAAATTGTTAACACTTGGGATTGAAAATCCCCATAAACTTATTTTACGAGAGGAGAGGAATTATGCGTAAACTGTTATTAATTCTTGCTGGTATTGCTGCTGCAGTCGGCATTGCAATAGGAGGCTGGGAAGTGAAAGAGCAAATAGAACACAAACAAATGGTAGAGATTGTGAAAAGCGAGGAAGTAGAAAAGATTATTGAAGATGATTTAAAAGAAATGTCTGCAGATGCCTTAACAGATAAAGGCGTGATTAAGTCCTATCAAATTGATGATGACTCCATTCAGCATAATCCTATGGGAGGGATAAATTTTATGATTTATGTGAATAACGATAAAAATATGTATGTTTTTTATACGATAAATAAGGATTTAGAAACAGGAAGATTAGTTAATGACGGAGGAGGAAATTCGGCTAAATTTGAGAGATTGATAACGGAGGATAAAAGTGAGTAAAGTCTATAGTGATCATGAGAGACAAAAAATTTCAAAAGAAGAGTATACAAATTATTCTGTAAATGATTCCGTCAAAATTACCAATGATGAGGGTAAAAAAGAATAGCTGTACAATAGAGGTGAATAGTTATGCGCAAACTGTTATTAATTCTTGCCGGCATTACTGCTGCAGTCGGCATTGCAATTGGAGGCTGGAAAGTGAAAGAGCAAATAGAACACAAGCAAATGGTAGATATTGTCAAAAGTGAGGAAGTAAAAGACTTACTAAAAAATAGATTAAAGACCTATGATA
The DNA here is from genome assembly GCF_040930515.1 of Streptococcus huangxiaojuni. Taxonomy (NCBI): domain Bacteria; kingdom Bacillati; phylum Bacillota; class Bacilli; order Lactobacillales; family Streptococcaceae; genus Streptococcus; species Streptococcus huangxiaojuni. The sequence goes on along the minus strand of NZ_JBFQEG010000026.1, from coordinate 22,407 downwards.
AAAATTCACTCACTGAACAGGGGATTATCAAAAGTTATAAAATAGATGAAGCTTCAATTAAGAGTAATCCAATGGGTGGAATCGATTTTAAAGTTTTTTTAAATAACGATAGAGCTTACTATGTTCGCTACAGGGTCGAAAAAAATCAAGATGGAAACTATAGTCTTGGCGGAGGAAGTAAATCAACCAATTTTGAAAAATTACTACAGGAGAGAATCTATGAATGATACGAAGGAGTTGAATGATTATGATAGATATAAACTTGCGGCTGAAGAGTATACAGACTATAAAAAAGAAGAAAAGTTAACATTCACAAATTTTGAGGGTAAAGAACAAGCTGTCGGCACGGTCCGCAATGCGATGGAAAATAAGATGGGTCTGAAGGCTGATGTTGCTCGAAAGAGCAAAACTAAAATTGACAGTTTTTAAAACGTAAAAGAATATGCTATACTATTAAAAAAGAATAGCTGCATAATAGAGGAGAGTAATTATGCGCAAATTATTATTAATTCTTGCCGGCATCACTGCTGCAGTCGGCATTGCAATAGGAGGCTGGAAAGTGAAAGAGCAAATAGAACACAAGCAAATGGTAGAGATTGTGAAAAGCGAGGATGTCAAAAAGATTATTGAAGATGATTTAAAAGAAATGTCTGCAGAGGCCTTAACAGATAAAGGCGTGATTAAGTCCTATCAAATTGATGATGATTCCATTCAGCATAATCCGATGGGAGGGATTGAATTTGAAGTCTATTTAAATTCAGATAAAAGTTTAGTAGTATATTATGGCTTGGAAAAAGATATGAATGGGAAAATAGGGTACTCAGGCGGTGGATATTCTAAAGAAGTAAAAGATTTAGTGGGAATAGAGGAGTAAATATGGAACAGACATACTCAGATCGTGACAGAGTAGCTATTGCCAAGCGAGAATATGCAAATTACAAAGTAGGGGCTGACGTTCGAATTACCAATGATGAGGGTAAAAAAGAATAGCTGTACAATAGAGGTGAATAGTTATGCGTAAACTGTTATTAATTCTTGCCGGCATTACTGCTGCAGTCGGCATTGCAATAGGAGGCTGGAAAGTGAAAGAGCAAATAGAACACAAACAAATGGTAGATATTGTCAAAAGTGACGAAGCTAAAAAAATATATGAAGAACGATTAAAACAAATTGATGCTGATGCTTTTACAGAAAAAGGTGTCATCCAGTCTTATAAAATAGAATATGATTCTGTTACTTCTAATCCAATGGGAGGAATTATTGTCAATTTATATGTAAATGGTGATAGGGAATTTGATGTTAGTGTGTTTATCCATAAAAACAGTGAAACTGGAGAATTAGAAAATGGAGGTGGAAGCAATCCTCCGTTGGAAAAGCTGAAAAAAGGAGAGTAAGATGCCTGAGGAGTACACAGATAAAGAGCGAAAATTGATAGCAGAAAAGGAGTATGATGAAAGTTTAACATCGGGGAAAGATATTTATATAGATGGACACACTGAAGCCATCGGCACGGTCCGCGAGGTGGTGGAAAATGAGACGGGGTTGAAGGCTTATGTTATTGAAAATGCGGACGGAAGCGGTCTTTCAGTTTTGTATCAGGGGTCTGTAGCGCCTCCTAAAGCGGGGTCAAAAGTTGACTGGCTGGAAAATGACCTCCCCATGGCCAAAAATATCTTATCAGGCCGTAAAGAAGTCACACCTCAGCTGGAATCCGCTGCTGCTACACTCAATGAAATTTTAAAAAACTATCCGGATATGCCGGTCACTGTTTACGGTCATTCTCTCGGTTCTATGGACGCTCAGTATGCCTTAGCCAATGTTTCAGATATTGAAAGAATTGCTGGCGCCTATATTTATCAGGGGCCCAATATATACAGAACCCTGACTGAGGAACAGCAGGCTACTGTTGATGCGATGAAATACCGCATTCATAATTATGTCGATCAAAAGGACAGTATAGCCTTTGGCTATATTAAAAACGCACCTGGTTATAAGGCTGAACTGACGAGTCAGAATGCTGTCGGTATCATTTATCATGTGGACAGCAAAGCTCGTATAGATATTATTGAACAGCACATGTGGGGCGGTTATCAGTGGAATGCTGACGGCTCTTTAAAGATAGTGGCTGATACATCTGTTTTTGAGGCAAGATACAGCAAAGCTTTTGATAGAGCGGCGACAGGATTTTACCGCTATAATAAACTAAAAACCCAGCTTTCGGCTACGGGCGGCGGTCTGTCAAAACACGAGGAGATTTTCCTTGACAGCGAGCTGGCCGCTGCTCTATCTGCAGCTCTGTCAGAAGCCGCAAAACAGGGAGAAGAAGCAATTTCAAGTAAAGCCCAAGAGGCTGCCGAAGAGGCGGAGACACTCTATCAAAGTTTGAGTGATGTCCCTTTTGGCTTTATCCTCAGCCCGGATGAAGTCCTTCAGGCTTACAATGATGCCGGTCTGACCTATTCAAGTATCGTCACGGATGTTAAAGAGCATTTTGATACAAAAACAGATGCGGCAAAGGGGCTGTCAGATGATTTTGATGAGCTAAGCAGTCAGATTAAAACAGGAATTGAGCAAAAATTAGCAGAAGATCAACAATTAGCAGGAGAGTTTAACCAATGGATGCAAGAGATAAATTAATCGATACTATTCAGACTAAAATTAATAAACAGCAAGTCGTTCTGGAGGATATGGAGGATCAGCACCAAAGAGACAAAAAAGCGCAGGATAAGCAATATAATGATCTGGAAGAGCGTTTCCAGCTATTGAGACAGATGTTTGAACGTGTTTACGAAACGGCAAGCTATGATTTACGGCAGTCAGACCAAGAAAATGGGGAAGCTTTCAGTTCGCTGACTGACACCATCAATATTTATTTACAGACTAACGAAAACCGTTTTATGAACAAGCGCAGTCAGCTTGATGAAAAGACAGAAAAACAAGAAACACTCTACAATAAACAGCACCGTCAAGCAGAAGATAAGCTTGATGAGCTGTATACTAGGAGACTTTCTGCTTCTCATGCAACAGAGGAAGAACTGGAGAAAAAGATAAAAGAGGAGGCGGCCAGCGAACAATGAGTGTTTGGGAGGATATAACAAATGCTTTTGAGGCAGGCGTTGAGGAATCAGCCGAAAGTTTAAGAACAGTTGAAAAAAACTTAGAAAAGACCTTAATCAAAACGGTTTATGCTGCCATAAAAAATGGAGAAAAAGAGAAAATTATTCAAAAATATGATAAAGAAATAAGTGATTTGGCTGCTGAAACAAAGACTGCTATGACCACTATTATCGCCAATATGGACGATGCCATTAAAGGAGAGTGGTCTAAGGCTATCAAAAAAGCAGTGAAAACTAAAAGCAAAGCTTATGATGAGCTATAAAAAAAGATTTTAACTCCTTTGCAAAAGGCAGTTCCAAAGCCAGAAGAAAAAAATGGTATTTGTGCAATATAAACAACTGTATGTATCAGAAAGTTTTATTTGAAATACCATTCTTTTTTTCTAATCCAATCAAGCATTTTCTGACTAGCTGAAATTTTTCATTTCCTTAGTTTTTAAAGCTTTGCCAGCATTGAAAAAACGGCTTTTTTATGTCATAATAGAGCTGAAATCCAAGATAAAGGTGATGCGATTATGCGTGATGATATTAAAATTAATGACCGTGCCGCAGCTATCGGCCATAAACTGATTGAAAAACTTGAAACGGTTTATGATCCGGAAATCGAACTGGACATTTATAATCTTGGTCTTATTTATGCCATTGATTTAGATGAAGACGGCCACTGCCGGTTTTTGATGACCTTCACTGATACCAACTGCGGCTGCGAAGACACAATGCCGGCTGAGATTGTGGAAAAGCTTTGCCAGATTGACGAGATTACCAGCGTTTCTGTGGAAATCACCTGGTCGCCTGTCTGGAAGATTACCCGAATCAGCCGCTATGGCCGGATTGCTCTGGGAATAAGCCCCAGATAAGCTGATTTTCTTCTTAAGTAAAGAGAACCAACAGACCTCTATGACTGCTTTTATCATCATAGAGGTCTTTTTTGCTATGCAAGAAAGTGGAGCAACAAAGTCGTACGCACCTATCTAAGGCAGGACTTTTCTCCCAGCCGCTGATTCAGCAAAGAGTACAGCCAGCAAGAACTGGGCAAGCCTGACAGCCGTTCTTCTGCGCATTCTATAATGACTGTACTATGTCCGGTGTTTTATAGCCGAGCTGCCGTCAATCCTTTTTTCAATCAGCAGCTGCTGCTCAATTGTCTCTTTCATTTCCTTGACATGGCTGATGACACCTACCATGCGGTTTTCTCCGATGCTCTCCAGTACAGCGACAGCCTTATCCAGTGTTTCCTCATCCAGCGAGCCAAAACCTTCATCAATAAAGAGCGTCTCAATCAGAGCGCCATTGCTGGCATTTTGGACAACCTCAGACATGGACAGAGCAATAGCCAGAGAAGCAATGAAAGTCTCGCCCCCAGACAGTGAACTTGCCGGCAATTCTTTATTGTTGGTTTTATCATAGATATTGATATTGAGGCCGGACTGGGCCTTGCCGGCTGTCCTGTCTGAAATCAAGAATTCAAACTGCTGGCTGCTCAGCAGGCCGATATAGTGGTTATTGGCATAGTCGAGAATACGTTCCAGATGTGCCTGAATCACATAAGTTTCCAAGCGGACATGGCTTTCGCCCTGTCCCTGAACCAGCTTATTCAGATAGGCTAACTCCTGAGCGGCCTGTCTGTTTTTTTCGGCTTCCTTTTGCTTATCAGCGATTGCCTGAACGGTCTCTGCAATCATTTGCAGCTGTCTGCTTAAATGCCCCTGTTTCTCCACTAAATTCAGATGGTTTTGCTCTGCTTCCTCTTTCTTTTTTTCCAAACTGTCCAGCTCAGGATAGGCTTTATCCTTGACTTCTTCCTGCATCTCAGTAATTGCCTGAGACAAGGAGCGCTTTTGTTCTTCAAAACGGCTGATTTGATTGGCCATCACCGAAATACGATTGTGACCGAGCTCGGCAATCCAGTCTGCCAGCTGCTGCCTATCGTGTGTTAGGGCTGTGTCCGGCAACAAGGCCTCATCGAGTTCCCTCTCTGCATCTGTTCCTTCCTTTTGCTGAGCTGTCAGTGTTTCTGATTCGCTCTTTAACTGTCCTTTGAGCTTGGACAGGGCAGTCTCTGATTGGTGCAGGGCAGTCTCTGCCTTTGTTAATGATTCCTTAAAGGTCTGATAGGCTTCTTTGATAGTGTCCTCTAATTTTTGATAATAAGCTGCACTTTCTAAATCAGGATAGCTTTCTTGAAGTTCAAGAATTTTTCCTTCAGCCTGCTCCAGTCTGTCGGTTTCAACAGACAGACTTTTAAGGGAGGTCTGCTGCTCTGTCTGATTGTTATCGAGCGCTGCCTGCAGTTTCTCAATAGTCTGTTCCTGCAGCTTTTGACGGTTTTCAAGTTCTTCATGACTGGCTCTCAGGTCAGCTAAAATGGCCTGACCGACAGCTTTTGAATAGTTTTCTTTAAGATCCCCGACAGCTGTTTGGCTAACCGTATTTTGTAAATCCTGATAAGCTGCTGCGACTGCCTCCGCAATTTTTTTCAGTTCCTTAAGGACATCTTTTTTTCTGCTGTCATCAGCTGCCAAAAGGTTGTTTAACTCCTGAACCTTTTGCTCTGTAGCTTTTATTTGCTGCTCAAGGTTTTCAATGTCTTTAAACAATAACTTTAGATTCTCTTCATCAGTTTCAGCTATCTGGGTGTTAGGGTGCTCTAAAGAGCCGCAGACCGGACAGGCTTCTCCTTGGGTCAATTCGGCTTGGAGCTTACCGATCATAAGCTTGAGCTGGTCTTTCTTTTTACCGCGGCTCTCTTGCTGCAGGCGGGACAGTTCTGCTTCTGCCGCGGCTAAGTCCCTGCGCGTTCGGGACAGCTTCTCTTCCAAACTATCTTTTTCTTTTAAAAACTTTGTCTGATCCTCAATGGATTTGTCCAATCGGTATTTGATAAGTTCTTCAGCCTGCCTGATAACTCCGGAAAGATTGGCTATTCTCTCAGTCAGAGCGTTTTGCTGGCGGTTGGCTGCTTCGAGCTCCTGTTTGTTTTTTTTCTCCTCTTGTTTAAGGCGGTCTCCTTTTTCCTTTAATGTATCGATATTTTTAGCGGAACTCTTCGCTTTCTGCTGATAATCCTGCAGCTGTTTTGCGGCCTCCAGCCGCCGGCCAATTTCAGGGAGCGCCTGATGTTCTTTTTCTTGATGGGGTTCTTCCTGTTTTAGGCTGCTGACTGCTGTCCGGCAGGAATCGTAATCGGCAGCTGCTGTGCTCATTTCCTCCTTCAGCTTCGCAATGGACTGCTCCAGCTCAGCAGTCCGTCTGTTGGCTGCTATCATTTTACTGTGCGTGTCCTTAAGATGATTTGCAAACTCTAAGCGCTCAAGGAGCTGTCGATTTGTTTGCTGCTGCTCTTCCTGCGCTTGGATATCACGCGCATACTGCGCTTCTTTTTCCTTCAAATCAGCAAATAATTCAGCTGTCTTCTGTCCCTCAGTCCAGTCTTTAAAAGCCTTATTTTTAAGTTCTTCTGCCTCTTTTACCTGCAAAGTTAAACTGCTTTGCTCTGCCTGATGGTTTTTCAGAAAGTCCTCGCCCAGCTGCCTACGCTTTTGCCCGTCTGTTTCAGCAAAAGCCTCTATCTCAGTTTGAGTCCAGACCGATTCATTTTGGAACTGCTTTTCTAATTCTAGATTCAGAGCCTGCTGCTCAGCAGTCAGGCTTTTATTTCGCTCAGCCAGCTTTTCTTCAAAATCCCTAAAAATCTGAGTTCCGAAAATCTGACGCAGAATCTCTCTCTTGGCTTCCACCCCGGATTTAAGAAACTGGCTAAACTGATACTGAGGCAGCAGAATAATCTGTTTAAACTGCTCTGCGCTCAGCTGCAGCAAATCTTCGACAGCCTTTGTGGTCTTGAGATTCTGACTGGCCAGATGAACAAGTTCGCGGCCGTCTGTCTGCTCCAAAAGGACTAAACTGGCTTCTTTTGTACCGATGCCTTTCCCTCTGTCAATCCCTTTTTTAGGCATCAGCTCCAGTGTCCTTTGCACACGGTAGAGCTTATCCTGATGTTCAAACTGAAAAATAACTTTTGTCCTGACATCTTTTAAAGCCGCAAAGGTTGACCGCAGCTCACCGATTTCGCGGTCGCCGCTGGTAACATTATAAAGCGCATAGAGCATGGCATCAAAAATACTGGATTTCCCGGAGCCTGTTCTGCCGCTGATTAAAAATAAAGAACCTTCTTCAAATCTGGTAAAATCAATCGTTTCATGGCGGTAGGGACCGAAATTTATCATTTCTAATTTAACTGGTTTCATATGCTAGTTCTCTTTCAGTTGGCTTAAGATATCAGCGACAATCGTTCTCTGATAGTCCGACAGGTTGTCGCCCTTTGTCATTTCTGCATAAAAGGTTCCGATAATTTCTTCTTCACTGGCTGATAGTCTTTCCTGCCGCTTTTTAGCTTGGAGAGTTCTGCCGGTTTCAGCTTGACTATGAATCGTAATATCCATAATCTCCGGGCCGTAAATCTCCTCTAATTTAGCACGGATATTAAGACCTTCTAATTCTTTCCGGTTTTTAGTCAAAATATCAAAAGCAAAACGAGCCTTTTTCCGAGGATACGTTTCATAAAAATCTCTGTCAATTAAGCGGTCAAAGCCTTCTTCTAAAACAAAAAATTCTTTGTAAACAGGCAGTTCCACAAATTTTTTACGAACTTCTCCCGGTTTGATATCGACAATATAAACACCCTTTCTATCCTTTCGCCGCGCTTCATCTTTATTAAATATAAGCGGACTGCCGCTGTAGACAACCCTCTCAGAAGGGCTGGCATGATGGGTATGAATATGCCCCAAGGCCACATAGTCAAAATCAGCAAACAAATCACTCCTCAAGCTAGTCAGACCGCCCACAGTACGAAGCGTTTCAGACAGCATTTGGGAGCGCAGGTCAGTGTCGTCCTTTCCTTTAGAGACAGCAAAATGACTGACTAAGAGATGGGCTTTATGAGGGTCGAACTTGGCTTTCATGTCTTTTAAAATACGTCCGATAACCTGCTGGATATCTTTGAGAGAATCCGGGTCTTCCTCTTTATAATAAATTCTGGCATCAATAGGATCGATAAAAGGCAGCAAAAACAGCTGAGTATCAGGTGTTTCAATAGGTTCAAAAGCATCTTTTAAATCCGTCACCAAAAAAAACTGCTGCCGTTTAAAAAATTCCTGACCAAAAGACAGCCGCCGGCTGCTGTCATGATTGCCGCTGATAGCATAAACAGGAATCCCGGCCTCAAAGAGAAAGGCATTGATGATGCTATTAAAAACCTGAACGGCATCTACAGAAGGAAGCCCCCTGTCATACAGATCTCCGGCGATAATGACACCGTCAACTCCTTCCTGCTTAGCCAGTTTGACCATTTCCTGCAAGACAGCCGTTTGATCCTCTAATAAACTCATGCCATTATTATTCAACTGACGCCCAATATGCCAGTCCCCTGTATGCAACAATTTCACAACAAAAACCTCCAACAAGATACAAAGCCCGTTAAGAACGCAAAAGGAAAATGACGGTAAGTCCGAAATCTTTGATTTCGCAGACGCACCTCTGCCAGAACGACTAGAAGGGTGCGGCAGGCTGCTAAGACTGCAAAACCTTCAGACGTTTACGGCTGACGGTAAGTCCGAAATCTTTGATTTCGCAGACGCACCTCTGCCAGAACGACTAGAAGGGTGCGGCAGGCTGCTAAGACTGCAAAACCTTCAGACGTTTACGGCTAGCGGTAACTAGGCAACGATACTGATTTCCTGTCCCCTCACTTTCCCTTTTCTAGGTTCGGGCTGAAATCATCCACTGGATGATTTCACTGCACAGCTCTTAGGCCGTGTTCAGTTCCAACAAGATACAAAGCCCGTTAAAAACGCAAAAGAAAAGAGACAGGACAGCCGGCTGCCTGTTTGAGCATCAAGCATAAAGGCTGTCCCAGTCTCTTTATTTATAGATGTGATGACTATTCTTTCTTCCAAAAGTCTGTCACAGCACCTCTGGCTGCAGATGATACTGTATGGGCATATTTTCCCAGAACTCCGCGCGAATAAAGCGGCGGAATGACAGTCTCACCTTTACGTCGTTCAATTTCTTCATCTGAAACGGCCATGTTGATTTCTTTTGTATCTTGATCCACTGTGACGATATCCCCTGTGCGAAGATAGGCAATCGGACCGCCGTCTTGGGCTTCAGGTGCAATATGGCCGACAACCAAGCCGTATGTCCCGCCTGAAAAGCGACCATCAGTGATAAGGGCCACTTTATCCCCCTGGCCTTTACCGACAATCATGGAAGACAGAGACAGCATTTCCGGCATACCCGGGCCTCCTTTAGGCCCGACATAGCGAACCACGACTACGTCACCGTCAACAATATCGTCATTCAATACGGCTTCAATAGCAGCCTCTTCTGAATCAAAGACCTTAGCAGGGCCGACATGGCGGCGAACTTTAACACCTGAGACCTTGGCAACCGCTCCGTCAGGGGCCAGATTGCCCTTAAGGATAATAAGCGGTCCGTCGGCGCGTTTGGGGTTTTCAAGCGGCATAATCACCTTTTGCCCCGGAGTTAAATCCGCAAATTCTGCCAGATTCTCAGCAACAGTCTTGCCGGTGCAGGTCATGCGATCGCCATGCAGAAAACCATTAGCCAGGAGGTATTTCATAACCGCAGGGACTCCTCCGACCTCATAAAGATCTTGAAAGACATATTGTCCGGAAGGTTTCAAGTCTGCCAGATGCGGCACACGCTCTTGAAAATCATTGAAATCCTCAAGCGTCAAATCAACATTGGCAGCATGAGCGATAGCCAGCAGATGAAGAGTCGCATTGGTCGACCCGCCTAAAATCATCGTCACTGTAATGGCATCTTCAAAGGCCTCACGGGTTAAAATATCCGATGGCTTAAGTCCCATCTTCAGCATATTGACAACGGCACGGCCGGCGTCTTCAATATCAGCTTTTTTCTCAGGTGATTCTGCCGGATGTGATGAAGATCCCGGCAGACTCAGGCCCAAAACCTCAATAGCTGTTGCCATGGTATTGGCTGTATACATACCGCCGCAGCCGCCGGGACCCGGACAGGCATTGCATTCAATCGCCCGAACTTCTTCTGCGGTCATATCACCATGGTTCCACTTCCCAATCCCTTCAAAAACAGAAACCAAGTCGATATCTTTACCATCAAGATTCCCCGGTGCGATCGTTCCGCCGTAAGCAAAAATCGCTGGAATATCCATATTAGCCATAGCAATGACTGAACCCGGCATATTCTTATCACAGCCGCCGATAGCAACAAATGCATCAACATTGTGTCCGCCCATGGCGGCCTCAATAGAGTCAGCAATAATATCACGCGAAGTCAGGGAGAAACGCATGCCTTGCGTGCCCATGGCAATTCCGTCAGCAACCGTAATCGTTCCGTACTGAACCGGCCAGGCTCCGGCGTCTTTGACACCTTCTTTAACCACCTTGCCGAAATCATGGAGGTGGATATTACAGGGTGTGTTTTCTGCCCAAGTAGAGATGACCCCGACAATCGGCTGTTCAAAATTTTCATCTTTCATGCCGGTCGCGCGCAGCATAGCGCGGTTGGGAGACTTCACCATACTGTCATAAACACTGCTGCGGTGTCTCAGGTCTTTCAATGTTTCCTTATCTGTCATTTGCTGTTTTCCTCCTGAATAGGGGTTATTACCGTACTCTTTAGTTCCTGTTTTTATTTTACCACTTTCCTTATTTAAAGTCAGTATCAAATAATCTATTATTCTAAATTTTTTGACAATTCTGCCACCTGCCTCTGCTGTTAAAGAAAGACCATTTATGCTAGAATAAAGGCATGACACATTACGATATTATTATCATCGGAGGCGGGCCTGCCGGTATGATGGCAGCCATATCAGCCTGTCACTACAATCAAAAGGTCCTTCTCATTGAAAAAAATAAGCGCTTAGGGAAAAAACTGGCAGGAACAGGCGGCGGCCGCTGCAATGTCACAAACAGCGGCTCGCTTGACGATATACTGGCTAATATTCCAGGCAACGGACGCTTTCTGTACAGTGTTTTTTCGCAGTTTGACAATCATGACATTATCCAGTTTTTTGAGGAAAACGGCCTGGCTCTAAAAGTAGAAGACCACGGCCGGGTCTTCCCAAAAACCGATAAAGCGCAGACCATCATCAAGGCTCTTGAAGGAAAAATCAAGGAAGAGGGGGCCTCAATTCTGACTGGCACAGAAGTTGTCTCTGTGAAGAAATATGATCATCAGTTTCACATCAAAACGGCAGACCAAGAAATGACCGCCAGCAAACTGATTGTTACAACGGGCGGAAAATCTTACCCTTCTACCGGTTCAACAGGCTTTGGCTATGAAATTGCCAGACACTTTAAACTTAGTCTGACAGCTCTTGAAGCCGCCGAAAGTCCCTTGCAAACTGACTTTCCGCATAAATTGCTGCAGGGCATTTCGCTGACGGACATCACACTGACTTATCAAAAGCACAGCATCACTCACGATTTACTGTTTACGCATTTCGGACTGTCCGGGCCTGCCGCCTTGCGTATGTCCAGCTTTATCAAAGGCGGCGAAACCATCTATTTAGATTTCCTGCCTCAAAAAGAGACTTCAGAACTTTTAGAGCTCTTAAATACTTACAGCCATAAAACAGTCAAGAACGCTCTCAAAACGCTGCTGCCTGAGCGTGTGGCTGATTTCTTGGCACAGCCCTTCCCTGATAAAGTAAAACAGCTTAATAGTAAGCAGATTCAGGAACTCATGCAGCAGATCAAGCATTTCCCTATTAAGGTTACAGGCAAAATGTCTTTAGCTAAATCTTTTGTCACCAAAGGAGGTCTTGCCTTAAAGGAAATCGTTCCCAGAACACTTGAAAGCAAAAAGATAGCAGGGCTCTACTTCGCCGGCGAGGTTTTGGATATCAACGCCCATACCGGCGGTTTTAATATCACTTGTGCCCTCTGCACCGGCTGGGTAGCCGGAAAACAGGCTGCTGTACGAGATGAAATTTAAGCGGCGAAAATCTTAAACAGTCCAGTTTTTAACCGCAGGCTTGCTTCTGCACAGCGAAATTCCGTCACCCTGCCTTTAAATCGTTTTGGATTAAAAGAGCAGACGCAGACAGGCCGTGCAGACAACCCCTACTAAAACCGACAGTAAGATATTCTTATAACGCAGGGCTGTCCAGAAAGTCGGCAGCACTGCCGCAGCCTCTATCCATCTTACCGTAGGAAGGGCACCGGTTTTTTCACTTAAAAGGCTGGACAGGGTCAGGGCAAAAATAATGGAGACTGGCAAATAATTTAAAAAACGGGTGACAAGCTCAGGAAGTTCTTTATACTTAGTCAGTATAAAAGGAGCAATCCTGGGCAGCCAGGTTACCAGTCCGCTTAAGATAATGACTAGCAAGACGTAAGAATTAATGCTCATCTAAAAACACCCCCACAGCACAGCCCGCTAATGTCGACAGCAAAACAGCCAATGATTCCGAAATAAGGACAGCCAAAACAAGATAAGTCAGCGTTACCGCCAATAAAACAGTCAGTATTTTCTTAAGCGGCTCACTCATGAGTATGACTTCCAGCTGGGCAGCAAAAATAGCAACAAACATAGCAATTAAAGCAAAGTCCAGGCCAAAAATCTCAGGGTTAGGAATATAGCGGCCAATGACAGCACTGAAAAACACAGCGAAAATCCAAGTCAGATAACCTGTCAGATTATTTCCATGCATCCAAGCAGCGGTGATATGCTTATTATGAGCATATTCGCCCAGCAGAACCCCATAGCTCTCATCAGTGACAAGGCTTCCGATAGTTATATTTTGCAGCAGCGGCCGGCCTTTAAAAATGGTCGCTGCATGAAGACACATCAAAAAGTGCCTGAGATTGACCAAAAAAACCGTGAGCACAATCGAAAATACCGGAGCCTGAGCCAGCAGCATAGCACACATCACAAATTGAGCACTGCCGCCGTAGACAATTACACTCATCAGCCCCATTTCAAGAGGCGAAAGACCCGAGCTGGCCCCCACTACACCGCAGGCTATTCCGATACTGACATAGCCTAAAGCAGTCGGAAAAGAGGCCTTTACTCCGTCACGAAATCCCTTTTCCTGCATTTTTTCTCTCCCGAATTGTTAATGTATCTATTGTAAAACACTCTTGCCAAAGGCGCAAGAGTGTTTTCTAAGGAGTTTAAGCTATAGCATAGCATAAAAATGAGCAGCAATTTAAACAAAGCCTTTAAAAAGAGAGCAGACTATACTAAATCGGCATATTACACACAGTCTGGCAGTTAATTGATTTTTTCGCATTTCAAAAACCTGACGCAGTACATTTAATTTATTACTCTAAGTCTGCATGCCTTTTTGCCATCGTTTCACTGGATTCATTCAAAGCTGCCATTAATAGTAAAATAAGTGTATCATATAAAACCAAACTGCACTGTTCAAAAGCTGATCCCATAGGCTGTGCACTTTTGCTTTCATCATCTTTATTCTGTGCTGGTATTTCCAATACTAGATTCGAAAATTCTCCAATAGTTGTTGACCGGCTAGCTGTGATAAGTGCAGAATCCAGTGATAAGCTGTGAGCTTTTTTTACTAATGAAATTAAACTCGTTGTTTTACCAGAACCAGAAGCAATAATTAGCAAATCATTTATCTGTGTGTGGGGAGAATTGGTATCTCCCACTACACTCGCTGACAAACCAAGATGCATGAGCCTATTAGCAAAAGCACGGAGCATTAAGCCTGATCTCCCTGCCCCTGCTAAAAATATGTGATGTGCATTTACAATTTTACTAACTAAAATATCCAGTTTGTCCCTGTTAATCTGACTGAGGGCCTTTTCAATATCAGATAAAACGATTTGAAACTCTTCCATAACTTATTCCACCCTTAATTCATCAGAATCTAACCTTTCCTTAATTTCTCTAGCTATGTTTTTATGACTGTCCGCTAGACTTTTTTTCATAAATGACTCATCTTGAAAAAGGGCAATAACTTTTTTTAAAACTTTAATATGCTGTTCCCCTGATGATAAAGCTAGGTTGAAAACTAGCGCAACTTTTACTTTTTGCTTTTTATCTTCCATCAGTCCAAAAGTAACGGGATTTGATAAACGGACGACACTTATACTGTCCTCATTCACAAAGCTAGAGTCACCATGCGGCATTGCCACACCTTGACCATCTGCTAAAGACAAACCTGTTGGAAAATCCATTTCGCGATCAATACAGGCTTGAATATATTCACTTTTAATATTGTTTAGCTTAAGCAAGGGTTCTCCTGCAAATCGAATAGCCGACTGATAATCTATTACAGTTTCATCTGCATCATTTACTACGACATAAACCATAACAAACTCCTGCTAAACTATTTCAGCTTTGACTGCATCAAGAATTTCATCTTCATCAATCCCTGTCAGCAACCCAGCTCCAACAATAACTGGAACAGTCAAGTCATCATTTTCAAGTTTTGTGGATGAAACAACTAAATCATAGCTATTGAACTTTTCAGTTGAGCAGTCCATAAGAGAAGCTTTATCAACTTGGACATCAGCAATTTTTTCTTCTTTCAAAAAATCCTGTAAAACGGATACCATAATCGAGGAAGACGCAATACCGTTTCCGCAAACTACAAGAATTGTTTTAGCCATAATTCTCACCTCTATTTCTATTTTTAATTAAACATTTTTGATTTGGGCCCGTTCTCTTTTCTTAAGCAGATAACCAGCTGCAATAAGAAGGGCGCCAACTAAAATATAGCCGATAACCCCAATATGGGATACTGCTGCAAAAAGTCCTGTAAATGGATTTGCAGATGGATTCAAGGAAGAATACATTACTCCTTCTTTAGCACCTGCACCAAATTTTTGGAAGACTTCATTAGTTGCCGGTGTCATCCAAGAGGATATATATAAACCGCCTCCAAATAAAATCACTGAAGTTAACCAAGTACGAATAATATTACCCTTAAATACAGGAACCATACACGCAATGAAAAAAACAAACTGTGATAAATCTCCAAGCGGCATAACTTTATTCCCCGGGAGAAGAACTGCCAGAATAACCATTACGGGAATAAGAAGAAGAGCAGGTGCAATGACTGATGGGTTCCCTACAATAAGTGCAGTATCCATACCAACAGTAATTTCGCGGTCTGGAAATTTTTTAACCAATTTCTTGCGGGCAGCATTAGAAAGCGGTACTAGGCCTTCCATCATAATTGAGGTCATTTTGGGCAAAAGGAGCATAACAGCTGCTAGATACATACCAAGCTGCAAGCTTGAAATAATTGTCGTATATGGACTGCTCCAGTCATAGCCAAATAAGCCCAAAAGCACACCAAGGATAAATCCTATAATTGTAGGATCGCCTAAAACACCAAAACGCTTTTGAATAGATTCCGCCGTAACATTCCAGTGACGTAAACCGGGGATACGGTCATAAATCCAATTAAACGGATAAGCAAATAAAAGATAGGTATTTGCAACAGGGTGGGATATCGAAACCCCTTTAGGCAATCCAAAAAAATCATTATTACGTTTGGCACCTAAATCTGCTGCAATCAGAGCCCAGACATGGAAAAGTCCTGCTGTTAAAACACCGTATAAGAAATTACCGGAATAAACTGCAACAATAGCACCCATAGATGCATTTTGATGAAGATTGAAAACATCAACATTAGCGCAGTCCGTCAGTCTCAGTACCAAAAGTCCTATATTTATGCCAACACAGAGGGGAATAATGATGGCTCCCATATTAGAACCAAATCCCATGACAGCTGTAGCCGCACCACCTACATCAATGGCGCTGAGAGAAGAGCCGGTTTTCTCAGCTAAGCCTGTAATCGCTGGCTCCATTTTATCCAGCATAAAATTAATCACAAGAGATAAAGCAATAAAACCGATTCCAACCTTCATTGCTGATTGAATAGCTTCAGAAATTGGCCTGCGTAATATCAGCATGAAAAGCAGGAAAATTAACGGAATAAAAATAAAATTTCCTAAATCGTTGACAAAATTTGTAATCACTTCCATTTTTATTTTAGCCAGTCAGTTCTGGCCCCTCCTTTATTATTCAGGCCGGAATCCCATATTCCATGCAACATAACTAGGTTTTTTTAATAAACGATTGTCATCATTCTCTGCTTCTAATAAATTCTTTTTTGAATTTTCTCGAGCTGTTTCAAAATCAAATGGCTCATCGTACCATGCATCTACGATTTGTTTGATATATTCAAAACCATTGACACGGCAGCCTAAACCTATGACCTGCACATTATTGCTAAGTCTTGCACGTTTTGCCGAGTAAGGATTAGTTACAGCAGCAGCTCTAATACCCCAATGCTTATTAATTTGGCAAGTAAAGCCAATTCCTGTTCCACAGATATAAATCCCTAATCTGCATTTATCACGTTGAATAACCTCTGCCATTTCATCTGCTAAGACTGCAAAAGTATTAACGCCTTCTTCCGGTTTTTTCACAGGATCATAAACTATCTCTGCGTTTTTTTCTTCAATAAGATAAGTTCTGAGTGCCTCTTTTGTCTCAAAACCTAAATCATCACAAGCAATTGCAATTTTCGTCTTCATTTTTACACCTCCTAGAAACCGTTTTCTTTTTATAATTCTATTCTATCATTGGTTTTTGTTGGTGTCAATAGTTTTTTGTTTGTTTTTATTGTTTTTTATTGGCTTTTTAAAAAATGCTTGTTTTTCCTTTTTTTTGCTATATAATTATTTTTAGAATAAGAGGAGGTGGATATATGTTATTGGAAAAACGGCGTCAGCTTATACTTGATGAACTAAAAAGCAATGGCATTATTTATGTCAGCAAGCTGTCTAAACAGTTTAGTGTTAGCTACGAGACAATTCGTAAAGACTTATCTTACCTGGAAAAAAAAGGATTGCTGATTAAGAGTCATGGCGGAGCTATCTTAAAACAAAATGCTATCGAGCTGTCCTACAATACTAGAGAAAAAGAAAATGCTTCTGATAAAAAAAGAATTGCGCAAAAAGCTTTGGAGCTTATCCCAGATAACTCTTCTATCATCATTGGAACAGGGAGCACAACTGTTGAACTCGCATATTTATTAGCTCAAAAATCTGGTTATAAAATTTTTACAGATTCCTTACCTGTCACTAATGCTCTTGTTAACTCAGATAATCAGCTTTTCTTTTTTGGAGGGGAATTTCGTCCAAAAAGCTCATCTGTTTTTGGTGGATGGACAATATCACAAATAAAACAAGTTTTTGTTGATATGTGTTTTTTAGGGTCAGATGGTTTTCTAAACATTGACGGTCCCTCAAGCCCATCCTCTTCAGACGTTTTTATTGATCAGGAAATTTTAAAGCAGTCTGATAAAGCCTATATTTTAGCTGATTCTAGTAAATTTGAACGAAAGAGTCTTTATAAAATATGCAACTGGTCAAACATCACTGCCCTAATTACAAACTCAGATGCTAATCAGTCAAAACGCCTGGATATTGAAAAACAAACTAAGGTTATTATGACATAAAAAACACCCTCGAAAGTTAGTTTTACATCTAACATTCGAGGGTGTCTATTTAATTATAAAATGATATATCAAGGCAACCTAGCAAACGATAAACTCGGGCGGGCGTTCAAATCGAGGCCTGCCCTATGCCCTTTTTCATATTCGACAGCAGCCGCCAGAGCAATCATACCGGCATTGTCTCCGCACAGCCGCAAAGGCGGAATCAGGACATCAACATCTTTTATTTCAGCAGCCAGACGTTCCCGCAGGCCCTGGTTGGCCGCAACACCGCCGGCTACAACCAAAGTTTTAACAGGGTAAGCCTGCAGTGCTTTTTGGGTTTTAGCCAGAAGAACATCTAACACTGCCTCCTGAAAAGAAGCACAGAGGTCTTCTTTGCTCAGGCTGTCGCCTTTTTGCTCAGCCTTATGGCAAAGATTGATAAAGGCTGATTTAAGGCCGGAAAAGGAAAAATCCAGACTGTCATCGTTAATCATAGCCCGCGGAAATTCATAGCGATCCTTGCCCTGATGAGCCAGCCGGTCAATTTCCCGGCCAGCCGGGTAAGAAAGCGCCATGACCCGGCCTACCTTGTCGTAAGCTTCACCAACAGCATCATCGCGTGTTTCCCCGACAATATAGTATTCCCCCGGTTCTGTCACATAAACCAGCTCTGTATGGCCGCCCGAGACCAAGAGAGCCAGCAGGGGATAAGTCAATTCTCCCTGTTCACGCGCAGCCATCAGATGTCCGGCCATATGATTGACCGGAATCAGCGGCAGCTTATTGGCCCAGGCAAAAGCTTTAGCAGCAGCCAAACCCACCAAAAGAGCGCCGACAAGGCCGGGGCCGTATGTCACAGCAACAGCAGTCAAATCGGAGGCCTGAAGTCCAGCTTCTACCAGAGCATCCTGCAGACAGTCTGTTATCACTTCAACATGATGCCGGCTGGCAACTTCCGGTACAACGCCGCCAAAGCGCTTGTGACTTTCAACTTGGCTGGCAATCACATTAGACAGAAGCTCCTCTTCATTTTTTAAAACAGCAACACTGGTCTCATCGCAAGATGTCTCTATTGCCAGAATATATCTATCTTTCATAACTTCCCTCTCTTTTCATGACAATGGCAGGCTCCAGCGGCTCCTGATAGTAATTTTGACGCTTACCAACTATTTCAAAGCCAAATTTCCGGTACAGAGCCTGAGCCGCTCGGTTGGACTCCCTGACTTCAAGAAAAATCGGAAAATCAAGTTTATCGAGATGAGAGAGAAGCTGGGAACCCAGCCCCTGTCCCTGATACTGACGCATAACAGCAATGTTGGTAATTTCCAGCTCACCAACTAAATGCTGGACGGATAAAAAACCGGCAATCTTTTCCTGAACCTGAACAAAAAAATAATCCACATGGTCCTGTTCCATATCCTTGACAATTTGCTGCTCAGACCAAGGTGAGGTACCGTATACATCCTCCAAAACAGCAAGAACAGCTCCTGCTTTTTCTTTCATCATCTTCATTTAAATTCGTTTAATGTAGTCTTCCTTGCGGCCTGCTGACTGCTGGTGGTCTCTCAGCCAATTCTCTTCAGCCTCCACACGTTTCAAATACTGCGGAACAAAAGCAGCTGTATCAACAGGCTCTATATGGCCTGCCAGCTTCCCAATTTCATAGGCTGACGGACGGGTGGGCATGATTTCTGCCTGGGGCAAAGCCGCTGCAATCTGGTCCTGAAAAGCAGCTGACTCACCGACAAACAAAAGAGATTTCACCGATGACAGGCGGTCTAATATTTCTGTCAAGGGTGCATAACAGTCCGGCCAAACGGACTGCCCCTTTTCATAGCAGCCTGCATAAACATGATTGCGTCTGGCATCGATCAGCGGAACAACCAACCCTTGAAAATCAATCCCTGCTGCAAGGGCATAAAGACTGGAGACTCCGACTAGATCAATACCGAGAGTATAAGCCAAGGTCTTAGCTGTTGCAGCAGCTATGCGCAGCCCCGTATAAGAACCGGGACCGTGAGCCACAGCTATACGGTCCAGATGCTTGGCTTCCAAATCAGCTGATGCCAATAAAAAATCAATAGAGGGCATCAGGCTGATACTATGATTCTTTTTGACATTAATCGTTACATCGGCCAGCAGTTCCTGCTTATCCAGCAGAGCCGTTGACTGCGTCCGATTGGAAGTATCAAAAGCTAAAATCTTCATTATAATGGACCTCTCTACTAAATCACTACTCCTACTATTTTACACTAGTTTTGCTGAATTGTTGACTATTTGCTAAAAAAATCAAGAAAAAGAAACTCTGGCAGTATAAACCAGAGATTGATTCAGAAAGACAGCTCCTTAGTCTCTGTATCTGCCAATACTGCTGCTTAAAAACACAGCAGACTTTTTGTCTTAATACTTTTACTAAAAAGCAATAATATGTTATAATTTTACTAATTGCACAGAATCACGCCAAATCTATTACACAGCAACAACTGAATAGGTAAACAGTCAAAGGCCAAAACGGCCTGTTTTGACTGCTTTATTATGGTTTGGATTAATCCTATCAGAAAGGAAAGACAAAAATGATTTATAAAGTTTTCTATCAAGAAACAGCAGACCGCAGTCCGCGCCGCGAACAGACCAAGGCTATTTATATAGACATCGATGCTGATCAGGAGCTTGAAGGGCAGATTAAAGCCCGGAAGCTGGTTGAAGAGAAAACAAACTATAATATTGAATGGATTGAATTACTCTCAGAAAAGCATCTCGAATACGAAAAAGAAACAGGTGTCTTTTCTTTAACAGAACTCTAGAAAGGAGCTGACTGACGGACTGTTAACAGTTAGGCTGCTGCTTTTGCAGATCAGCTGCAGGAAATCATCTTACAGGAGAATACCTTCTCATTTTTCTTCCTGCATCCGTAACTGTTTTGTCCTTAATATTTCTATTATGTCACATATCAATTTAAAACCCAAAGAAGTCGGTGTTTATGCCATCGGCGGCCTTGGAGAAATCGGGAAAAATACCTATGGTATTGAGTATCAGGATGAAATCGTCATCGTTGATGCCGGCATAAAGTTCCCAGAAGATGATCTCCTAGGGATCGACTATGTTATCCCCGACTACTCTTATATTGTTGAAAACATAGACCGCATCAAAGCATTAGTTATCACACACGGCCACGAAGACCATATCGGCGGGATTCCCTTTCTGCTCAAACAGGCCAATATTCCTATCTATGCAGGCCCGCTGGCATTGGCTTTGATTCGCGGGAAGTTAGAAGAACACGGTCTGCTGCGCGATGCCAAAATGTACGAAATCAACCACAACACTGAATTAACTTTCAAAAACCTCAGTGTCACTTTTTTTCGGACGACACACTCTATTCCCGAGCCTTTAGGCATTGTTGTCCACACCCCTCAAGGGAAGGTGGTTTGCACAGGAGACTTCAAGTTTGACTTCACACCGGTGGGCGAACCTGCTGACCTCCACCGCATGGCAGCCCTTGGTGAAGACGGTGTCCTTTGCCTCCTGTCGGACTCCACCAATGCTGAAGTGCCTACCTTTACCAACTCTGAAAAAGTAGTCGGCCAGTCCATTATGAAAATCATTGAAGATATTCACGGCCGGATTATTTTTGCTTCTTTTGCTTCCAATATTTTTCGTCTCCAGCAGGCGGCTGAAGCAGCCGTGAAAGCCGGTCGGAAGATTGCTGTTTTTGGACGCTCTATGGAAAAGGCAATCGTTAACGGGGTAGACCTCGGTTATATAAAGGTTCCTAAAGGTACTTTTATCGAACCCAGCGAACTCAAGGATTACCATGCCAGTGAAATCATGATTATGTGTACCGGCAGTCAGGGAGAATCAATGGCTGCTCTGGCTCGCATAGCTAACGGCACCCACCGTCAAGTGACACTCCAGCCCGGAGATACCGTTATTTTCTCATCCAGTCCGATTCCGGGCAATACAACCAGTGTCAACCGGCTGATTAACACTATCCAAGAAGCCGGTGTCGAAGTTATCCACGGCAAGGTTAATAACATCCATACTTCAGGACACGGCGGACAGCAGGAACAAAAATTGATGCTGCGCCTCATGAAACCAAAATATTTTATGCCGGTTCACGGGGAATACCGCATGCAGAAGGTTCATGCCGGGCTGGCCGTTGACACAGGAATCCCTGAGGAAAATATTTTTATCATGGAAAACGGCGATGTTCTGGCTCTGACCGATCATTCCGCCAGACGGGCCGGTCATTTTAACGCTCAGGATATTTATGTTGACGGCAACGGTATAGGCGATATTGGCGCAGCAGTGCTGCGGGACCGCCATGATCTTGCTGAAGACGGCGTTGTCTTAGCTGTTGCCACCGTTGATTTCAAAAGCCAGATGATTTTGGCAGGACCAGATATACTCAGCCGCGGTTTTATCTATATGCGTGAGTCCGGCGAGCTTATCCGGGAGAGCCAGCGAGTGCTTTTCAACGCCATTCGCATCGCTTTAAAAAACAAGGAAGCCAGCATCCAGTCCGTTAATGGCGCTATCGTCAACGCCCTGCGCCCCTTCCTCTATGAAAAAACCGAACGCGAGCCGATTATTATCCCTATGGTGCTGACTCCAGACCGATCATAAAAAGCTATTTATCCTAAAAAAACCATAAAAGCCATACAGCAAAGCGATTGTGAACAGCTCCCTGTCAAGTGGACAGTCAAATAATAAAAATAGTTAAGCAACCTGATTCCTAAATTCCAAAGGAGTCAGGTTGTTTAGTTTGGCTTGATAGCGTTGAGTATTGTAAAAATGGATATA
>NZ_JBFQEG010000025.1:0-23657 GCF_040930515.1 Streptococcus huangxiaojuni | reverse complement strand
CTGACCTTGTCAAACGAGGCAATCGCTATCTCCGTTATTACTTAGTTGAAGCCGCCAACTCGGTGAGGCGCTATGATGACGAATACAAAGCCTTTTACAAGAAGAAGTATCAAGAAGTTCCTAAACACCAACACAAACGAGCCATCGTCTTAACCGCTAGAAAATTTGTGCGTCTGGTGGATGCGCTACTACGCAACCGCCAACTCTATACGCCACCAAGGAGGCCTATGCAAGATAGCTAGTATCTGCACATGTCCTTGGTCAAGCTAGTGAAAAATGTCATTTTTCGCTAGGTGTTTTTAGTGCACCCTAGTTTACTGAAAGTTAACTAAAGTTTTGACAACTTTATCTTGACTTTTTACCACTAGACTTTAAAATAAGATACAAAGCCCGTTAAAAGAGCAAAGCAAAAATAGGAAAATTGACGAAGAGTCGCTAAGACTCTAGGAAATTTTATCTTTTTTGCACAGCTCTTAGGGCGTGTTCAGTTCATCAAGATACAAAGGGCCTTAAAAGAGCAAAGCAAAAAGACGGTAAGCCAGAAATCTATGATTTCGTCGGCGCACCCCCGCAAAGCCTAGTAGGCAATTTAAAGCTTTGAAAAAGCGAATAAAGTGCCACTAGGCTACTGCGTCTTGCACATCAGACTATAACAAACATTAAGGCCTATTTTAAAATCGTCCTTCAGACGTCTACGGCTGACTAGTACTGAAATCAGTGCAGATGAACCATCCCTTTTGCTTATCTTTTAGGGATCACCAATAAAAATTGATTGCCATTATCTTAACATCTCAATGGTTTTTTGCATAATCTAAATTTTTTATGGCTGGTTATAAGGGTGATTTATGTAAAAACGGATTTTAGAAAGATATCCCGATTTTGGTCAGAAAGTGTTTGTCTGGACTCTGGCTGCTGCCCAGTAGTACCAGTCTTTCAACAAAACAGCAGCTGCTGCCAGCTTTTTAGAAAGAAATCAGGTAGTGGATGCTTTTTGAACTTGAGCTAATATGACCAAAAAAGTATGTCTGCTGATGATTAACGATAATTTTAAAAAAGAACTTTTATTTTTAACAATTTTAAAGTTGATTTTCATAATATTTAGGGTTATACTGGAATGAGAGAGAAGGTGACGGTATGAGAGACGAAAATATCCCATCTTGGCTGTTTGAGTTGGATCCGGAAGATTATGAGTTTATGCATCGCTTTATTCTCACTTCAGGTTCTCTGAAAAAAATGGCAAAGGAGTACGGGGTTTCTTATCCGACTATTCGCCTGCGCCTTGACCGATTGATTCAGAGAGTTTCTGTCAAATCTAAGAAGGAGGGTTATATCAGCCTAATCAAGGATTTGGCTTTGGAAGACGAGATAAGCTTTGAGGCAGCCAAAAAATTGATTGCTGCCTACCGTAATGAAAGGAGGTAGATCCATGAGAATGTTGATTGTACTGCTGGCTGCTGTTTTATTTTTTGCAGAATGGTTCATTATTCGTTATACAGAGATAAATAAGTGGCTGCCTTTATTAGGAAGCTGTCTGCTTGCTTTGCCTTTATCACTGTTTTTAGGGCTGCATTTAGTTTATTTGCCTCTCCTGATGATGTTCCTAGCTTTAGCCGGCTGTGAACTGGAAGACTGGCTTAAGCGCTACCTGCGTAAGAAAAAGCTGTCAGAATTGCAGCGTTCTGAATTAAAAGATTTATAAGTCTGCTGAGATTGCAGTAAAAAACCAGAAAGCCTGTTGCTTTCTGGTTTTTTAATAGACGAGAGCTTATTTTTATTTTAAAAAGCGTTTGAGAAAGGCTTTGGTCCGTTCTTCCTTAGGATTCTCAAAAAGCTGCTGAGGTGTTCCCTCTTCGGCAATGACACCTTGGTCCATGAAAATAACCCGGTCAGAGACATCCTTAGCAAATTCCATTTCATGAGTCACAATAATCATTGTCAGGCCTGATTTAGCAAGATCCTGCATGGTTTTTAGGACTTCACCGACCATTTCCGGATCCAGTGCTGATGTGGGTTCATCAAAGAGCATTGCTTCCGGATCAACTGAAAGAGCACGGGCGATAGCTACTCTCTGCTTTTGACCTCCTGAGAGCTGCTTAGGTTTGGCTTTCCAGTATTGCTCAGTCATTCCCACTTGATTTAAATTTTTCTTAGCAATTTTTTCGGCCATGCTGCGGTCGCGTTTTAAGACAGTGGTCTGAGCGACAATGGCATTTTCAAGGACATTCAGATTTTCAAAAAGATTAAAGGACTGAAAAACCATTCCCAGTTTTTCCCGAAAGAGGTTTAGGTTATAGCCTTTTTCTAAGACATTTTGATTGTGAAAAAGAATTTCTCCGGCTGTCGGCTCCTCCAAAAGGTTGATAGAACGCAGGAGCGTTGATTTTCCAGAACCTGAAGAACCGATAATGGAGATAACTTCCCCTTTGTTGACCGCCAAGGAGATGTCTTTGAGCACCTCGTTTTTCCCGAAGGATTTCTTCAAATGTTTGATTTCTAAAATCGTATCCGTCATTAGTGGCTTTCTCCTTCGATAGTGGTGTAATTGTCTTGGTCCAAACGGTTCTCAACATAGCGCAGGATACGTGTCACAGTAAAGGTCAGGACAAAGTAGATAGCTGCGATAATGGTAAAGGTTTGGAAGTATTGGTAAGTCTGAGTTGCCACAGTATTTCCGGAGAAATACAGCTCAACGACAGAGATAACATTTAATACTGAAGTGTCTTTAATATTGATGACAAACTCATTGCCGGTTGCCGGCAGAATGTTGCGGATAACTTGAGGCAGGACGATTTTTCGCATGGTCTGTCCGTGAGAAAAGCCAAGAGCAGTAGCTGCCTCGAACTGTCCTTGGTCAACGGCGAAAATACCGCCCCGGACAATTTCACTCATGTAGGCACCTGTATTGATTGAAACGATAAAAATGGCTGCCAATGTACGGTCGATAGAAAGACCAAAGGCCTGGGCTGTTCCGTAATAGATGACCATAGCCTGAACAATCATCGGGGTTCCGCGGAAAATTTCAATATAGACGGTCAGCAGCCAGCCAAAGGCTTGCTGCAGGAAGGCCAGAAAACGATTGCCAGCCAGCGGAGCTGTACGGTAAACACCGATTAAAAGGCCGATAATGAGGCCGGCGACAGTCCCGATAATTGAAATTAACAGAGTAATTCCCGCTCCGCGCAAGAACTGCTGCCAGTTATTTTGAACAATGGTCCAGACTTGCTGGAAGAAAGAAGGTGTTTCGCCTTCTTCTGCTGTTTCAGCAGGCTGCTGCTCGATCATCTGATCCATCAGATCCAGCCGTTCTTCTTCAGATATCCCCGCCAAAATATCATTGACCTGCGCCAGTGTTTGACTGTCGTCCTTACGGAGACCAACAGCGATAGCAGTATCAGATTCGGAAGTTTCAAACCCCTGTCCTTCAGGGAAAGCAATCATTTTGTATTTACTGCTGGCAGCTTCTGCGGTACGGGCTTCCGGACGTTCTGAGATATAGCCGTCTATTACGTCAGCTGAAAGAGCCTGCCGCATTTGGGAGAAGTCTCCCATAGCGGTTTGCTCGGAAACATTTGGAATCTGACTGATTAAGTTAACCAGATAATTCCCCTGCTGGGCAGTGATTTTAGCATTTGCGAAATCATCCAAGCTTTTAGCTTCAGCATACTCCCCGTCAGCCGCAACCACAATAACCGGTTCACTGGTATAATAGCTGTCTGAGAAGGTAATCTCTTTTTTTCGCTCTTCTGTCGGGCTCATACCTGCAGCAATCATGTCAATTTTTCCGGATGTCAGCGCCGGGATAAGGCCTGTCCAGGAAGTTTTAACGACGAGCAGTTCTTTGTTTAAAGATTGGGCGATTTTTTTAGCAATCTGCACATCGTAACCATTGGCATATTGGTTGGTTCCTTCAATTGGAACAGCACCTCCGCTGTCATTGTCCTGTGTCCAGTTAAAAGGCGCATAAGCAGCTTCCATACCGACACGCAAATAGTCATCTGCCTTGATCCTCGTCAGACCTCCAAAGGATATGAGAAGGACAGCAAACAGGCTTAAAAATATCTTCTTCATCGAGGGCTCCTATTTTTATTTATACAACTACCATTTTACAAAAAATAGACCTGCATTTCAATGTTCTTTACCTATAAATAGTATAATGATACATTTTTATGATAAAATAATAGGATAAGAAAGGGGGAGATGATGAAAAAGTTTTGGCTAATGTTTCTGCTCCTGCTGCTTAGTTTTGGCTTTGCACAGGCTGCTGCAGCCGCAGATGTGGATTACAGTATTACAAGCTATACCGGCGACTTGGTGATTAATGAGGACAACAGTGCTGATTTTACTCAAACTATTATTTACCACTTTGATTCCTATTACAACGGTCAAGTTGTTACTTTAGGTGAGGCTGGCAACATGCCGGAAGGTTTTTCCGTTGGGGACAGTCCCAATGTAGAAGTCTATAATGACGGAGTTTATACTGATATTGACAATATATCAGTCAGCAACTTAGGTGATGGCTATGAGGTGAAAATTTATAATTCCGGTTTTAGCGGCAGTGAAGTTAGGCTGGTAATCCATTGGCAGCTCTATAATATCTTATACAAATACCAAGATGTCGCTGAGCTCAATTGGGTCCCGATCAGCGACTGGGATGTGACGCTTCAAAATGTCCAGTTCAGGGTCAGAACAGCAAAAAAGACTGCTGACAGTCAGCTGTGGGCGCACCAGGGTTACTTTAAACCGGTACCTGAGGTTAATGTAAAGGACGGTAGCTATACTGTGTCTGCCGGCAGTGTTACTTCTAAGCTTGAGCTGCACGCCTATTGGGATAAGGAGGTCATCAGCACAGCGATAGAAAAAAATGAAGCCGGCAAGGAACAGATTATCGCTCAAGAAAAAAGTATTTCTCGGATGAATCGCTTTTTAAACGTCTTTTTTGCTTATTTGCTGCCAAGTGTTTTCCTTCTTTATTTAGGCTATGTTTTGTGGAACTTTAGAGGCCTGAGAAAGAAGTTGAACCGCTACCAGCGTTCCGACCGCAAAGCCAGGCTGTACGAAGTGCCTGAAGATTTATCGCCGCTGGTTCTGACGCAAAATATCTTTGGAAGCAGCTTTTACCGGCTGAGCCCCACACGGATTAAGAAAAAATCAGATATCCGTTTTGAAAATCTGGTTCAGGCTGTTTTGCTGGATTTGATTGATAGAAAAAATATACTGCTGACAAAAGAAAATGGGACATTATACTTAACAGTCAGTGACTTAAACACATTAAGCGATGAAGAAGTTGTTTTTCTTGATATGGCCTTTGGCAATGAGACTAAATTGGCCTTGGATGAACTATTTTCAGCCTATCAGTATGACCATAAAGCTACCCTTAAGAAGCTGAAAAAGAAGTATAAAGGAGAAAAACTGGAAAAGGCAGTCCGCAAAGCTTCTAGGGAGGTATTAAGCGCGATTAACACTAAAAGCAGAGAAATCTCAGACAGTGTTTTAGAGCATATCAAAGAAGATCAGCTTATTTCTCCTTATCGATCTTTAGAGAGGGGAGAAGAAAAGCAGCTCGACAGAATGTTAGGCTCTGTCATGCTGATAGCTGTGCTTTCGTTGGGGATAGCGGTTTATTTGATATTTAACTTAAATCTTTTTTCTGCCATTTATGCTGTTTTGCTGCTTATTGCAGTCTGCTTGTATCTTTATTTTTACAGCAGCTCAAGAAAGTATTACAGACTGGGAGTTCTGACAGAGAAAGGCGGAGAAAGAGTTTACTACTGGCGTAGCTTTAGAAATATGATTGCTAATATTGAGTCTTTTGATCGGGCAGATATAGAAAGTGTTGTTGTATGGAATCGTCTTTTAGTTTATGCGACCCTTTTTGGTTATGCTAAAAAAGTAGAACATTATCTAAAGATTCACCAAATTCACTCGCTCGGTGCACTTTCACAAGTACCGTCTACCGATTTTCACTATTTGCTAGGTCTCTCAACAGCCCATTTTGTTCAAACGTCATCCAATGCTGTCAGCTCATCCAACTTTTCAGTTTCTTCCGGCAGTTCCGGAAGCTTTAGCGGCGGCTTTTCCGGCGGAGGAGGCGGCGGAGGAGGCGGTGCTTTTTAGGTCGCCTTCTTGGGACAAAAGCAGCAGAAGAAACGATTATTCGTGAGTCGTCTTTTTGCCATCAAAAAGTTATAAAGGAGTATTATGTTTATTATTGAGTTATTGAAGGCCATCTTTTACGGCATTATTGAAGGGATTACCGAGTGGCTGCCGATTTCAAGCACAGGGCATCTGATTTTAGTACAGGAATTTGTTAAGTTCAACCAAAGCAAAGACTTTGTAGACATGTTCAATATTGTTATTCAGCTGGGAGCTATTTTGGCGGTAATCGTCATCTATTTTCAGCGGCTCAATCCTTTCCAGCCTGGTAAAACAGCGCGCCAAGTCCAAATTACTTGGCAGCTCTGGGCTAAAGTTGTTTTGGCCTGCATTCCTTCGGCTATTTTTGGCTTGCTGCTGGATGATTGGATGGAAGCTCACTTCTATAATTTCGTTGTTGTAGCCTTCATGCTTATTCTCTACGGTGTCGCTTTTATATGGATTGAGAAACGTCACCAAAATGTAGAGCCTGAGGTGACCAGTCTGGCGCGTATGTCCTACCGGACAGCCTTTTATATCGGCTGTTTTCAAGTTCTTAGTATTGTTCCTGGGACCAGCCGTTCCGGAGCAACGATTTTAGGGGCAATTTTGCTGGGGACCAGCCGCTCTGTTGCAGCTGATTTCACCTTCTTTTTAGCTATTCCCACGATGTTTGGCTACAGCGGTCTGAAAGCTGTTAAATTCTTTATAGACGGCAATACATTAGCCTTCAGCCAGCTGATTATCCTGCTGGCAGCCAGTGTAACAGCCTTTATTGTCAGTCTGTACGCTATTCGTTTCCTGACTGATTATGTCAAGAAACATGATTTCACTGTCTTTGGCCAATACCGGATTGTTCTGGGCTTCATCCTGCTGGTCTATTGGCTGCTGACTTTAGCTGTATAAAATAAGTGATAACCAAAAAATCCGGAACTTTTGTTCCGGGCTTTTTTTATCAAGATACAAAGCCCGTTAAAAGAGCAAAGCAAAAATGGCGGTAAGCCAGAAATCTTTGATTTCGAAGGCGCACCCCTGCCAAGACGACTAGAAGGGTACGGTCGGCTATTAAGACGACAAAGCCTTCAGACGTCTACGGCTGTAACTAGGTAACGATACAGATTTCCAGCCCCCTCACTCTCCCTTTTCTGGGTTTGGGCTGAAATCATCCACTGGATGATTTCACTGCACAGCTCTTAGGGCGTGTTCAGTTCAACAGAGTCACGGAGAACCAACTCAACTGGCAGAGTATAGGCTTTGCCCAAGGTATTGGAGTGGTCGAAAAGGTAAAGAAGTTTTTCAACGCTGAGATGGGCCAATTGTTCAATATTCTGCCGAATCGAAGAGAGACTGGGGGATGCATATGCAGCAGATGGAATGTCGTCAAAACCAATTATCTGAATGTTTTTAAGAGAGCGTTTGTGCTTGGACAGAAGTGAGAGAAATTCTAAGGCCAAAAAATCATTGAGGGCAAAAATGCCGTCAATATCCGGATGTGCATCCAAAAAACGAAGAACGGCCTCTTGCGAATCGCTCCTGTGAGGATCAAAAAACAGCTGATGCTGATCGGCTCGAAAGGTTATATGGTGCTCTGCCAGGGCCTCTTTAAATCCTTTCAGGCGGTTGGTTTTGGAAGAGGATTTTCTTTGATGGGTCAGCAGCAAAGGGTGCTGGCAGCCATGTGCCAGCAGATAGTCAGTCGCTTGATAAGCACCGTCAAAGTGATCGGAGGCGATAAAAATAGTTTCTGACAGTTTATCTGGCTGGCGGTCAATGCAGACATAAGGAATGTGTTTGCCTGATGATGAATGAAAGGAAAATTTTTCAGAACCGGAAATAATAATGAGGCCGTCCACACCCTTGCTGTCCAGCATTTTTAAATAAGAGGCTTCTTTTTCGGCGCTTCGGGCAGTATTGCAGATAATGGTAGAATAGCCTAAGGCAAACAGTTCCTGCTCAATTAACTCAGTTATTTTTGAAAAGAAATAGTTGGTAATATCAGGGATAATGATGCCGATAGTATAAGAACGGTTCATTCGCAAACTTTTAGCACTGTAGTTCATACGGTAACCGGTTTCTTCAATGACCTTTAAAACTTTTTGACGCGTTTCGTCAGAAAAACGGCCGTTGTTATTAATCACACGTGAAACCGTTGCGACAGAAACGCCGCTCAGTTCAGCAATATCTTTAATAGAGTACTTAGCCATAATACCTCGTGTAATACTTTTCTTAAAAAGGCCTTGACAGCCTTCTTTGGAAGTGTTAGCATAGTAGTCAGAAAGGTAATCGATTACCCTTCGGTTAAATCTTATTATAGCCTTAAATTTTATTTTTTTCAAGCTTGAGTAAACGTTTACCTAAAGCTTGGATTATTTCTTTTTGCAGGATGAGTAAACGTTTACTCATGGAAAGGAGGTCTTTATGACGATGCTGCTTTGCCCCTCAATGATGTGTGCCGATTTTGCCAATCTGGAGCAGGAAACACGCGAATTGGAGGAAGCGGGCTTTGACATTTTTCATATGGATTTTATGGATGGAGACTTTGTCCCAAATTTTGGTATGGGACTTCAGGATTTTGAGCTCATTAGAAAAACAACAAACAGATTAGTTGATATCCATTTAATGATTCAAAATCCAGGAAAGTACGTTGACAAATTTGCAGACTTGGGGGCGGATATTATTTATGTGCATGTTGAGGCCGATCAGCAAATCACAAGAACCTTGGAGGAGATTTGCAGGAAAGGGAAAAAGGCAGGGATTGCTGTCAACCCCGGGACTTCGGTTGAGACGATAAAGGTGCTGCTGCCCTTAGTTGATTACATTATGGTCATGACAGTCAACCCTGGTTTTGCCGGACAAAAGTATTTAGACTTTGTGGATGAAAAAATCGATCATTTGCTGAGATTGGCTGATAACTATCACTATAAAGTGATGGTTGACGGGGCTGTTTCTCCTGAAAGGATAAGAGCGCTAAGCAGTAAG
This sequence comes from Streptococcus huangxiaojuni, assembly GCF_040930515.1. Taxonomy (NCBI): domain Bacteria; kingdom Bacillati; phylum Bacillota; class Bacilli; order Lactobacillales; family Streptococcaceae; genus Streptococcus; species Streptococcus huangxiaojuni. The sequence goes on along the minus strand of NZ_JBFQEG010000025.1, from coordinate 14,546 downwards.
GGAGTGACAGGTTTCGTTCTTGGGACGTCTGCTCTCTTTGGCCAGGGCAAATCTTATCGGGAAATTGAAAAAGAGCTGAGGAGGTTATCAAAATGAAGTTAGTTATTGGAAGTGATCATGTCGGTTTTGAATTAAAAAAAGTTATTATCGAGTATTTAGCAGAACTCGGGTATGATGTTGCTGATTTCGGCCCTGATTCTGCTGAACGCACTGATTATCCTCTTTACGGACAAAAAGTCGCTCAGGCGGTTGCAGCGGGTGATTTTGATTTAGGAATTCTCATTTGCGGAACGGGAGTCGGAATCTCCATTTCAGCTAATAAAGTAAAAGGGATTCGCGCGGTAGTCTGCAGTGAACCCTACTCTGCCAAACTGTCACGGGAACATAACAATACAAATATTTTAGCATTTGGGTCCCGGGTTGTTGGTCCAGAATTGGCCAAAATGATTGTTAAAGAATGGCTGGCCGCAGAATTCGAAGGTGGCCGACATGCCAAACGTGTTGAAATGATTAAGACAATTGAAGAAAAGACCAATGAGGAGGGCTAATCATGGACAAATACACTGAGCTGGCTGAATCAATCATTTCAGGCATCGGAGGCAGGACTAACATTGCCGCCCTTACTCACTGTGCAACAAGGCTGCGCTTTAATTTAAAAGACAGTGCAAAAGCTTCGAAAACGATTATTTCAGATTTAGATGGTGTTATTGACGTTATTGAGAGCGGCGGACAGTTTCAAGTTATTATCGGAAATGAGGTAGCTCAAGTTTTTGACGCTGTCCAGAAAGTTACAGGAATGTTAGGTGAGAAAATAGATATTGTAGAAAAAGAGGACTTAAAGGTGAAAACAAAAATAACCGATAAGCTCATTGAGCTGGTTACTGGGATTTTTACTCCGATTTTGCCTGTTCTTATCGGTGGTGGTATGGTTAGAGCACTTCTAATGATCGCTACCACTTACTTTGGTTTATCAGAAGAGAGCGGCAGTTATATTGTCCTGAATGAAATTTATATAGCTGTATATTCATTTTTACCAATTTATCTTGGGTTTGCTGCTGCTCAAAAATTTAGAGCCAATCCTTATGTTGCCGCAGCAGTTTCCTTAGCGATGGTCAGCAGCACTATTCAAACCAGTGTGCAGAGTGACATAGGACTTACACTGTTTGGGATAAAAATGCAGTTTCCAACACAAGGCTACGGCTCATCGGTCATCCCGATTATTATAACAATCTACTTTATGGCAAAATTGGAAGCTTTATGTACGAAATATATCCATGCGACAGTTAAGAATATTCTGACACCACTGATTACTTTGGTTATAACTATTCCCTTGATGTTTTTAATTATTGGTCCGATTGCAAGTTATCTTCAAGATTTATTAGGAACTGCCTATACTTGGATTTATAATTTGAACCCTGCTTTATGTGGTGTCGTCTTAGGCGGAGCATGGCAGATTCTTGTTGTATTTGGGCTGCACTGGGGTATTGTTCCGCTTGGACAAATTAATCTAGCTATGTATGGCAGAAATACCATTAATGCAGTAACAGGTCCGAGTAACTGGTCACAAGCCGGTTCAGCCTTAGGTGTAGCTTTGAGAACTCGGAATAAAAAGATAAGGGAAACAGCTTTGTCAGCTGCTATTACCGGTTTTTTCTCTATTACAGAACCATCAATTTACGGCGTTAACTTAAAATATAAAAGACCATTCTATATTGCAGTGGCAGTCAGTGCTATCTCAGGTGGGATTGCTGGCTATGTTAATGCTGCAGCCTTGGCTGGAGGCCCTGTAGGAATACTTTCTTTCCCATTATTTATTGGTGAAGGTTTTATCGGATTCTGCTTTGCTATGGTTTTTGCCTTTGTTGGTTCAGCAGTGTTGACATATTTTTTGGGATATGATAACCAGAATGACTAAAGGAGCAGTGGAATGAACAGTGTTACAAGATTAATTAGCGCAACAGGGTCAGATTTTAAAAAATTCTCCCCGATGGACTTAAAGGAATCCATTCGAAAATCTGAGGGACGTGTTATTATGGGGCAACACCTTTTGTTTGATAGTAAAGGTTTGGTAAGAGGGGTGACTAATTCAGAAGTCATGTTTGCATTTGGTGCAGATATGGTTATGCTTAACACGATGGACTTAGATGTTGAAAGTCATAATTTGGGTTTGCAAGGTTTAAGCTACCAGGAGCTTAAACAACGCTGCAAAAGACCGATTGGGATATATATGGGGTGTCCTAAAAAAGGCTTTTCGACAGCTGACAAGAATAAGCTATATCGTGTTGAAGGTATGTTATGCACGCCTAATCATGTTGAAAAATGTGTTCAAATGGGTGTTGATTTTATCGTATTAGGAGGCAACCCCGGCTCTGGAACGTCTATTAAGGATGTTGTTGACTGTACAAGGTGGATTAAAGAAAAATATGGTAATCAGCTATTTGTTTTTGCAGGTAAATGGGAGGATGGTACCACTGAACCGGTTTTAGGAGACAGTCTTGCGAATTTTCAAGGACGTGATGACAAAGAAATTATTAAAAAACTGATTGATGCCGGTGCAGATTGCATTGATTTGCCTGCTCCGGGTTCACGCCAGGGTATAAGTGTTGAGCATATTCAAGAATTGGTACAGTTTATACATACTTATAAATCGGGAACCTTAGCGATGGTCTTTTTAAATAGTTCTGTTGAAGGATCTGATTCAGATACTGTCAGACTAATTGCATTAAAAATGAAAGAAACGGGTGCAGATATTCATGCCATTGGCGATGGCGGTTTTTCCGGCTGCTCTTCGCCTGAAAATATTTACCAGCTGAGCGTTTCTATAAAAGGCCGCCCCTATACTTATTTTAGAATGGCTTCTGTCAATAAATAAGATTGTTTTAAATAAAAAGTCAAGTCAATGATACTGTCTAGGGAAGCACTTTTTCTTGTGAAACCAGTTTCATATTTTACAGAGGAACTGGTGTATCTCGCCCTTACTCACTGTGCTGCAGGATCTATGATATGTGTAAGCTTTTAAGCTTTGAGGGCTGTTTCTTTTCTGACAGACTTGTAATGTTTTTTATCTTAAAATTGAAAAAAGGATAGATTTCCTGTATAATAAAAGGACTACTTGACATAGAGGCAAAGATAAGTATGGAAATGAAACAGATAAGTGAGACAACCTTAAAAATCACCATCAGTATGGATGATTTAGAAGAACACGGAATGGAATTAAAAGATTTTTTGATTCCTCAGGAAAAGACAGAAGAGTTTTTCTATACGATTATGGATGAACTGGATTTACCGGACAATTTTAAAGATACAGGTATGCTGAGCTTTCGTGTGACTCCACGAAAAGATCAGATTGATGTTTTTGTTACTAAATCGGATTTAAACAAAGATATTAATTTCGAAGATCTGGCAGAATTCGGGGATGTATCGCAGATGACTCCGGAAGATTTTTTCAAAACTTTAGAGAAGTCAATGCGGGAAAAAGGGGACACTGAAGCCCATGAAAAGTTGGAAAAGATTGAAGAGATGATGGAGCAGACTGCGGACTCAGCTCTAAACGAAACTAAAGCGGCTGAGAGGGATGCCGGAGAACAGGAGCCGGGAGACTATATTCACTATGTGCTCGATTTTCCGAATTTGGAAGCTGCTGTTGCCTTTTCAAAAACGGTTGACTATGATATTGAAGCATCTGAATTTTATAAAGAAGGGGAGACCTATCACTTAGCTGTTCTGCTCAATCTGGTCAATAAACCGGTCTATTACGCTAATTTGGTGCACGCCCGCCTGCTGGAGCATGCCTGGCAGGGGACTAAAACACGGGCTTATCTGCAGGAGCATGGAGTGGAACTGTTAATGGCTGATGCGGTTCAGCAGCTGCAAATGATTGAGTTGGTATAGTATGTTTCCATTTACGATTGAATTTGTTTTGGTTTTAATTGCTGCTTTTTTGATATCCTTGATTGCGACCCCGTTTGTCCGCTTTCTGGCTTTTAGGGTCGGAGCTGTCGATAATCCTAATGCCAGACGTATTAATAAAGTTCCAATGCCAAGCAGCGGCGGTCTTGCTATCTTTCTTTCTTTCCTGATAGCAAGCCTGCTGTTAATGCCTTTGGTCATCAAAACCGAAATCTGGGGTGTTTCTTATTTTGATTATATTCTGCCCGTAGTTGCCGGGGCTTCTTTAATTATTGTTACCGGTCTTTTTGATGATATTTATGAATTAAATCCTAAAACGAAAATGACAGGCATAGTGCTGGCAGCCATTATGATTTGGGCTTTTACCGATTTTAGATTCAATAGCTTTAAAATCCCCTTTGGCGGCCCTCTGTTAGCATTTGGCCCTGTTTTGACGTTTATACTGACTGTTTTGTGGATTGTTTCTATAACGAATGCTATAAATCTTATTGACGGTTTAGATGGTTTGGTCAGCGGGGTTGCTATTATCAGCCTGCTGACTATGTCCATTGTTTCCTATTTTTTTCTGCCTGAGACAGATTTTTTCTTAACACTGACGATTTTAGTGCTTATTATGGCTATCGCCGGCTTCTTTCCCTATAATTACCACCCGGCTATTATCTACTTAGGGGATACAGGGGCTCTCTTTATTGGTTTTATGATTGGTGTTTTGTCACTTCAGGGCTTGAAAAATTCTACAGCTGTTGCTGTGGTAACACCAGTTATTATTTTAGGAGTACCAATCATGGATACTGCTGTTGCCATTATCCGCCGCAAACTATCCGGCCGTCCGATTTCCGAGGCTGATAAAATGCATCTGCATCATCGCCTGCTGGCTATGGGTTTTACCCACCGAGGGGCAGTTTTGGTTGTTTATGGCATCGCCCTGCTCTTTTCCTTGATTTCCTTGCTTTTAAATGTATCCAGCCGCTGGGGCGGGATATTGCTTTTAATCGGTGCGGCCTTTGCTTTGGAAATCTTTATTGAAGGCTTGGAAATTTGGGGTCCGGGACGGACACCCTTGTTTAATATTTTGGCCTTCATTGGCAATAGTGATTATCGGCAGGCCTCTGTCAAAGCTTGGCGGGAAAAATGGCAGAAAGTAAAAAGAAGGAAATAGAGAAGATTTCATGCAGCACTGATATATGGATAAAGCACTCTTGGACTGTTTAGCCTGCCGGGCTTTAGTCTAAAGGGTGCTTTAAGACTTTGTAGGACCTCAGGAAAGAAGGATAAGCCTTACTGATAGCAGGTTCTTTAAAATTTTGCTATAATGATTCTGAACTGTGCTGAAAGTGAGCTGCAAAACGATTAAACCTGCTTTGATCGGGTGTTTAGAAGCTCTCTTTGACATTAAATAATAAAAAGGAGTCGACTCATGTCTGTGCTTGAGATAAAAAATCTTCATGTTTCTATTGAGGATAAAAAAATTTTAAAAGGGGTTAACCTGACGCTTAAAACAGGAGAAATTGCTGCGATTATGGGGCCTAACGGGACCGGGAAATCAACGCTTTCTGCTGCAATCATGGGCAATCCCAGCTATGAAGTCACTGAAGGTGAGATTCTTCTTGATGGCGAAAATCTTTTAGAATTGGAAGTGGACGAACGTGCCCGCAGAGGTATTTTTTTAGCTATGCAGTATCCATCAGAAATTCCTGGGATTACTAATGCTGAATTTATCCGTGCCGGCATGAATGCAGGTAAATCAGACGAGGAAAAAATCAGTGTCCGCGATTTCATTGCTAAACTTGATGAAAAAATGGAGCTTTTAGGGATGAAAGAGGAAATGGCGGAGCGCTATCTCAATGAAGGTTTTTCAGGAGGGGAGAAAAAACGCAATGAGATTTTGCAGCTTCTCATGCTGGAACCGAAATTTGCTCTTTTGGATGAAATCGATTCAGGTTTAGATATCGATGCGCTGAAGGTCGTTTCCAAGGGGGTCAATGCCATGCGCGGAGATGATTTTGGGGCTATGATTATCACGCACTATCAGCGGCTCCTAAATTATATTACGCCGGATGTTGTTCATGTGATGATGGATGGCCGAGTTGTGCTCTCCGGCGATGCCCAACTGGCTGTTCGTCTGGAAAAAGAAGGCTATGCCAACATTGCTGAAGAGCTGGGACTTAAGTATGAAGAAGAAGCGTAAAGTCATTGACTTTTCTGCTGCCAGCATAAGGAGGGAAAAGTGACAAAAGAATCCATTTTAAACTTCTCACAAGCTAAGGCCGAGCCAGTCTGGCTGCAGGAACGCCGCTTAGCCGCCTTAGCAAAGATTGATCAACTGGAACTGCCAAAGATTGAACGGGTTAAATTTCACCGTTGGAATTTAGGAGACGGTACAATTGCTGAAAGCGAATATTCGGGAGCAGTTCCGGATTTCACAGCACTTGGTGAGAATCCTAAACTGGTTCAGGTTGGCACACAGACTGTCTTGGAACAGCTGCCGGCTGATCTGCTTGAACAAGGAGTTGTTTTTACTGATTTTCATTCAGCTCTTGCTGAGATTCCGCAAGTGATTGAAAAGTATTTCGGAACAGCTTTGAAATATGATGAAGATAAGCTGGCTGCTTATCACACGGCTTATTTTAATAGTGCGGCTCTTTTATATGTACCGGACAATGTTGAAATAGAGCAGGCTGTTGAAGGTGTTTTTTATCAGGACAGTAACAGTCCGGTGGCTTTTAATAAACATATTCTGATTATTGCCGGCCGCAACAGCAAACTGAATTATCTTGAACGTTTTGAATCAATTGGAGACGGTAAAGAAGAAATATCAGCTAATATCAGCGTTGAAGTTATTGCACTAGCCGGCAGTCAGGTGAAGTTTTCAGCTATTGACCGCCTGAGTGAGCATGTGACAACCTATATCAGCCGCCGAGGCCGCCATGACAGCGATGCTGTTATTGATTGGGCACTTGGTGTCATGAATGAGGGGAATGTTGTCGCTGATTTCGACTCAGACCTCATCGGAGAGGGCAGTCAGGCCCACCTTAAGGTTGTTGCTGCTTCAAGCGGCCGGCAGGTTCAAGGTATCGATACCCGTGTGACCAATTACGGCCGAAATTCTGTCGGCCATATTTTGCAGCACGGGGTTATTCTGGAGCGCGGGACCTTGACCTTCAATGGAATCGGCCATATTATAAAAGGGGCAAAGGGCGCTGATGCACAGCAGGAAAGCCGTGTTTTGATGCTGTCTGACCAAGCGCGTTCGGATGCCAACCCCATTCTTTTAATTGATGAAAATGAGGTAACAGCCGGCCATGCTGCCTCCATCGGCCAAGTTGACCCGGAAGACATGTATTATTTAATGAGCCGCGGGCTCGACCAAGAAACAGCTGAGCGTCTGGTTATTCGCGGCTTTTTGGGAACAGTTATTACAGAAATTCCTGTCAAGGAAGTCCGTGATGAAATGATCGCTGTTCTAGATACTAAATTGGATAAACGCTAAGGATAAAAACAGCTCAAGGACAGCAGAAAAGACTGTCCGCTTTAAATATGATAGGTTGAGGTCCCTGTTTGGATAAGGAGGGGTTTGATGTTTGATGCTGAGACTATTCGAGAAGATTTTGCTATTTTGAATCAGACAGTTAATGATGAACCCTTGGTTTATCTTGACAATGCGGCGACAACCCAAAAACCGCAGTCAGTTTTAACGGCTTTAGAGCAATATTACCAGCGCGATAATGCTAATGTTCACCGCGGAGTTCATACCTTGGCAGAAAGGGCGACAGCCCGCTATGAGGCCAGCCGGGAAAAACTGCGGGCCTTTATCAATGCCTCATCTGTCAAAGAAATTCTTTTTACCCGAGGGACAACAACTGGTTTAAACTGGGTGGCTCGGTTCGCAGAGGAAATTTTGCAGCCCGGGGATGAGGTTCTTATCTCTATCATGGAACACCATTCTAACCTTATTCCTTGGCAGGAAGCCTGCCGCAAAAGCGGAGCGGCTCTTAGGTATGTCTATTTAAAGGATAATGAACTTGATTTAGACCAGCTGAGTCGGCTGATTAATGCCAGAACGAAATTTATCAGTATTACTCACGCTTCAAATGTTTTGGGCTGTATCAATCCTATTAAAGATATTGCGCGTTTGGCTCACCGGCATGGAGCCTATTTGGCTGTTGACGGTGCCCAGTCTGCTCCGCATATCCCTATTGATGTTCAGGAATTGGACTGTGACTTTTTTGCTTTTTCCGGACATAAAATGCTTGGTCCGACAGGCATAGGTGTTCTGTATGGGAAAGAGGCTGTTCTGAAAGAAATGCCGCCCATGGAATTTGGCGGTGAGATGATTGATTTTGTTTATGAACAGACGGCCAGTTGGAAGGAATTGCCTTGGAAATTTGAAGCAGGAACACCAAATATTGCCGGTGCTATTGCTCTTGCTGCTGCTGTAGATTATTTAGAGGGGCTGGGTATGGACAAGGTGCAGGCCTATGAGGAAAATTTAGTGGCTTATTTACTGCCGCAGCTGCAGGCTATTGAAGGGCTGGAGCTGTACGGACCTCAGGATGCTGCAAGACATACAGGGGTTCTGTCATTTAATCTTTCTGGGCTGCATCCGCATGATGTTGCGACAGCGTTGGATTACGAGGGGGTTGCAGTTCGTGCCGGGCACCACTGTGCGCAGCCTCTTCTCCAGTATTTAGGGATTCATTCAGCTGTACGTGCCAGCCTTTATTTATATAATACAAAAGCAGACTGTGACAGGCTGATTGCTGCTATTCTTAAAACAAAGGAGTTCTTTCATGGCACTTTCTAGATTAGACAGTCTTTATATGGCCGTGGTGACTGATCACTCTAAAGATCCTCATCATCGCGGTGTTTTAGAGGATGCAAAGCATATTCAGCTTAATAACCCGACCTGCGGTGATGTGATTTCACTGTCGGTTCAATTTGATGGGGATCGTATTTCTGATATTGCATTTGCCGGAGACGGCTGTACCATTTCAACAGCGTCAGCCAGTATGATGACTGATGCTGTGATAGGAAAAACCAGCTCAGAAGCCTTGGAGCTGGCTGCTATTTTTTCAAAAATGATGCAGGGAGAAAAAGACAGTGCTCAGAAAAGACTGGGCGATGCTGAATTTTTGGCTGGGGTCTCTAAATTTCCTCAGCGTATCAAATGTGCTACTCTGGCTTGGAATGCTGTTAAAAAAGCGATAGAAGCAAACGAAACAAATGGGTAAAAATGATTATCCTGTCAATCAAACGTAAAATATAAAATGTGGAAGGGATATAATGGCAGAAATAAACGAAAAAGTTGAGCCTAAGCCAATTGATTTGGGAGAATATAAATTTGGTTTTCATGATGATGTTGATCCGATCTATTCAACCGGGAAAGGACTAAATGAGCAGGTTATCCGTGAGCTGTCTGCTGCAAAAGAAGAGCCGGAATGGATGCTGGATTTTCGCCTCAAGGCCTTAGAAATTTTCAATAAGATGCCGATGCAGGACTGGGGGCCGGATTTGTCGGCTATCGATTTTGGTGATTTGATTTATTATCAAAAACCTTCTAATAAACCGGCCAGAACATGGGAAGAGGTGCCTGATAAAATCAAAGAAACCTTTGAGCGGATCGGTATCCCTCAAGCAGAACGTGCTTATCTTGCGGGAGCTTCGGCTCAATATGAATCAGAAGTGGTCTACCACAATATGAAAGATGAATATGATAAACTTGGGATTGTATTTACAGATACCGATTCTGCCCTAAAAGAGTATCCCGATCTTTTTAAACAGTATTTCGCAAAGTTAGTGCCTCCTACAGATAATAAATTAGCTGCGCTGAATTCAGCCGTTTGGTCGGGAGGAACCTTTATTTATGTTCCCAAAGGTGTTGAGCTGGAGATTCCTTTGCAGACCTATTTTCGAATCAATAATCAAAATACAGGCCAGTTTGAGCGCACCTTGATTATTGTTGATGAGGGAGCCAGTGTCCATTATGTAGAAGGCTGTACAGCTCCGACATACTCCACCAACAGTCTTCATGCAGCTGTTGTTGAAATTTTTGCCCTTGAAGGCAGCTATATGCGCTATACAACCATTCAAAACTGGTCGGATAATGTCTATAATCTGGTAACAAAACGGGCAAAGGCAGCTAGAGATGCTACTGTGGAATGGATTGACGGCAACTTGGGCGCTAAAACCACAATGAAGTATCCGGCGGTTATTTTAGACGGGGAAGGCGCGCGCGGAACCATGCTTTCCATCGCTTTTGCCAACAGCGGACAGCATCAGGATACCGGAGCTAAGATGATTCATAATGCTCCGCATACCTCCTCATCAATTGTGTCCAAATCTATCGCAAAAGGCGGCGGGAAAGTAGATTACCGCGGGCAGGTTACTTTTGGCCGAAACTCGAAAAAATCTGTCAGCCATATTGAATGCGATACTATTATTATGGATGATATTTCAGCATCTGATACGATTCCGTTTAATGAAATCCATAATTCGCAGGTTGCTCTTGAGCATGAAGCTAAGGTCTCTAAAATTTCTGAAGAGCAGCTTTACTATCTGATGAGCCGCGGACTGACTGAAAGTGAAGCGACCGAAATGATTGTTATGGGCTTTGTTGAGCCCTTTACCAAAGAACTGCCTATGGAATATGCCGTGGAGCTGAACCGTTTAATCAGCTATGAGATGGAAGGGTCTGTCGGCTGACTCTGACTGTTTAAAATAGCAAAGAGGGTCAGGAAATACTCATTATGGGGATTTCCTGACCTTGTTTTGATTATTACAGTTTTTTAACAGTTTTAAGGAATTATGAAAAAGCTTTCAAAAAAATGATATAATAAGGCCTGTTAGGAGGTCAATTTATGAAAAGAAAACTTTACTATGGTTTTATCTGTTTGCTTGCGCTGATTTGCTTAACAGCCTGCGGGACAAGCAATAGACAGACAAAACAAACTAAAGAATCCAGTTCCCAGCAGGAGCTGACAGTCGAGCAGCTATTGAAAAAAGCCAAGAGAGCAAGTAATAAGGTGACTTCGGTGGCAGTTGATATGCAGCTGGATATCAAATCGAGCTCCGGGAACACCCATCAGGATTTTCTGGCACAGGCGCAGTATGATAATGGTGAATTAACCAAGGTAAGTTCACAAATTGAAGAAACGTCTGGCAGTCAGACTTCATATGATGAAGTTATTGCCATTCAAAGCGATAATAACCGCTTTACCTATTATCAGCGGACGGATAAGAACGGTCAGTGGCGAAATGGCGAATGGGAAACGATTGATTTGGATCCTGACTATTTTTCATTCTTAGATATTGTCTATAAAATGTCAGACGATTTGACGATTGAAGAGGAAGATGATGCCTATGTTCTGAGTCTGCGCAGTCAGAATATTGACTTGATTTCTCTTTTCAGTGATGAACTAAATCTGAGTTTGACAGGTGTCGAGCAAACGGAAGTGGAAAAAGATTTCGAAATCCGATTTGACAAAAAAACATTTTACCTGGAAGAATTTGACATGGATTTGAATTATAATGGTGATAAAGGCAGCCTGAGTATGGATATTGGTGGAACTTATTCAGATTGGAATAAGGTCAAAGACTCTGTTTTTGATGCACCGTCAACTGACAATATTTGATGACATGTTCATAGCAGCTTCTACAGATTTGAACGGACAAATGAAGCAGAACTTTTGTCCTGCCTTGTGGAAAAGCAAAAATTCTCGGCCTCTAGTCATTGCAATCGCATAACTATATATCTAGCAGCAGTCAGAATTTGAAAAAAGCGGGAGAATTCGTGTTTTTTAACCTACGAATTCTCCCGCTCTTTTTTTGTGATGGCTGCTATAGATAGTCATTAACATAGTTTACAAAGTGATTCCACCAGACTTTTAAGAAGAAACTGCGCTCAACTTCACTCTGGGCAACCAGTTCAACACGGGGGACGGCCTCAAGATAACCGCTGCCTATTAAATCATTATCGGCATAAACAGCAGTTCCGACAGTCTGGCCTTTGCTGACTGGGGCTGTAACGGTTTGGGTATTAGCAATAATTTTATCAGACTGGTTATCAGACTTCTTTTGGACAACCTTTAAATCTGACTTGGCAACAGCTTCTACTGTTTTTTTCTTGCCATCAAGTACGGAGCCTGAACTGTTATTATAACTGTCTCCCGCAGAGAGAAGAGTGACCAATTCAAATTGGTTTTGTACATAATCCAAAATAGAGTTTGTCACTTCGAAACGCGCATAGTCGTTTTCTTCACCGCCTTCAGCATTCATAACAACAGAAATAACGCGCATCCCGTTTTCGCTAGATGTTGCCACAAAACAGGCTCCAGCCAATTCAGTTGTCCCTGTTTTCAGACCGTCGACCCCTTCGCGCGCATAAGGCATATCCGCCAGCATGTAGTTGTAAGTGTTTATGGTTGTCCCTGCAAATGCTGCACTTGTTTGTTGGGTGATTTTGAGGACATCGGGATATTCCGTGATTAGATGACGGGCAATAATAGCTACATCCAAAGCACTCATTTGGTTTTCGGCATCTGGCTCTGATTGGGGGTAAATATTCTCTCCAAGGTAGGTATTATTGAGTCCGGAGGCATTAACCAAACTGGCGTCACTGATTCCCCAGTCTTGGAGCTGAGCCTGCATCATATCAACAAAAGCTGTCTCTGAACCGGCAATATGCTCAGCCAAAGCTATAGCCGCACTATTAGCACTGGCGATAAGAGTAGCATTAACCAACTGATCAACTGTGTACTCTCTGTCTTCCATTGGAACATTGCTGACATCGGAATTAGCCGTTAAATTATAGGCATAATCGGAAATAGCTACTTTGCTGTCCCAGCTGAGCTGTCCCTGATCAATTTCTTTATAAACTAAATAAACGGTTAAAATCTTAGTTATTGAGGCGATGCCATCAGGCGTAGCTGCATCCTTTTCATAAAGGATTTTTCCTGTCGAAACTTCGACAGCCAAGGCATGCTCAGCCGCAGCTTCGAAATCATCGGCCTTTGCAGTCCCTCCCCAAAAAATTAACAGAACAAAAATAATACCGAGTATTTTTTTCATCTCATGCCCTTTCAGAAGTTTTCTTGATTTATTATACCATAAAATCATGGCCATAAGTGGCCTCATAGAATACGTCATACGCCAATTTTTTATCAGTTAAACTGTTTGCCTTTTTATTTATCCTATGCTATACTAACAACAATTAAAACGAATGAATAGTGTTGTCTCAAAAGATAAGGAGCAGGCTATGGCTAAAAAGAAAGGGTTAAGCAGACCGGCAAAGATTTTCTGGGGACTGCTGGCTGCTGTTCTCATTGCTATCACAGGAATTTGGGGGTATAATCGCTATATGCAAAAGAAAAAGGTTGACCAGCTTTACCAGCACGGCTTTCGGCTGCTGGAAGAACAAATTGCCACTTACATCAAAGAGAACTATTCCGGTGTCAGTAAAATCGAGTTTTCACCGATTTATAGAGATGGGGACGGACGCTTTACGATGCTAACGGCTGAAGTAGTACCAATCCTATACGATGAGTACGGGAATAAAGCACTGCTTGCGGGAAGTACAAGTGAAGGCGGCTATCCAGCCTATGGTGTTGGAGGAGATTTATACGCCCTTGAGTTAGATCAATTTGGAAATGAAATTATTACATTAAGGTATTCAGCGAATGGAGACTGGATTGATGTAGCTAATTATGAGCATTTACCTGAAGAAGCTAAATTGAATTCCCATAATACTACGGACTCAATTTTGGCTATTCATATCAAAGATAAAAAAATAAAAGGCGTTTCTAAAAATGAAAATGGAAGTCCCAAGGCTAATATTTTTTATAATTTAGAAATTAGGAAAGGAGATTGGCAAGAATGGCATTAAAAGACCAAGATATACAAGGTTTACAAGGTATGGTTGATAAGTGGTCTCAAATCCCTGAATCGGATTATGGACGATATAAGGCAAAAGATGGAAATTGGTATGAAATTGTCAACACTCAAGACGGCACGACAGAAGCCATTGCTGTAGCCCCGGTTGTTGATGGCAAGACAGACTACAGCCAAACGGCTATCGTTGTGGCGGGGACATAAAAATGCTGACAAATGGCACTTGTTTTTTCAGTATCACTGTGCTATACTGATAAAAATTAAAACGAATCATCTGCAGAGAATAAGGAGCAGGCTATGGCTAAAAGGAAAAAGTTAAGCAGACCGGCAAAGATTTTCTGGGGACTGCTGGCTGCTGTTCTCATCACTATCACAGGAATTTGGGGGTATAATCGCTATATGGCAATAGAAAAAGTGAAGCAGCTTTATAAACATGGTTTCAGACTTTATGAAGAACAGATTGCCACTTATATTAAAGAGAACTATTCCGGTGTCAGTAAAATCGAATTTTCACCGATTTTTGTAGATGGAGACGGACGGTTTACGATGCGAACAGTCAATGTCGTGCCAGTGATTTATGATGAAGAAGGAAATAAAGCATATTTAGGGAGAAAAGTTGAAAGCGTACACCATGTAACTTATGGTATTGGAGCAGACTTAACTTTGCAGTTTGACAGTTTCGGAAATGAAATTATAGAATTAGTCGGTCAAGAAGGTGTTATTGATGTTTCTAATTACGATGAGTTACCAGA
>NZ_JBFQEG010000024.1:0-28567 GCF_040930515.1 Streptococcus huangxiaojuni | reverse complement strand
AAAAGCGGGTCGGCCAGTATGAGACTTTTCTTCCAGCAAAACATGATTAGGGATACTGTCCACAAAAAGACTGATGAGTCTAACCTCATGATTCATGGGAATATCGTAAGCAAGATTTAGTTCCAAACTCAACTGATTTGTGTTATACTCTTTATACATGGTCATGGCTTTCTAATTGTTTTGTCGTTATTATCATTATAAACCATGGCACAGGAAAACGGGCATCTCCAACTGCGGAATTGCCCGTTTTTTTGTGTACTGAAGCTAGTTTTTGCCCAGCCCCTTATCCGAAAGCAGGCAACCCTGCCTCAGCTATGCGAATGACGGTGAAAACCAAACATATCAAATAATTGATTATGCAGGGACTCACCCTCGGATTTTTTAAAGGTTTCCATCACTTTAAACAGATCAATCAGATAAGGGACACCGATTGCTACCAGCAAAGCGAGTGAAACCAAAAAAACAGTTAAGTAAAGCATAAGACAACCTCCTTTCAGGAAGAAGCACCTCGCTTCCCTCACCCCTATTGTACCGCTAACCAGATCAGATTGCAAGAAAAGGAAAAGCCAGCAGACTGAACAATTCCCAAACATAAGCAATTGACGCTTTCTTTATTATTACTCTAAAACCAAGAAGACAGTCATAAGATTTCATCCAGAACAGTGACTACCAATAAATACATCAGCTGCAATCAAAACTCTGAGCCCGCTCCTGCCTACTTATTGTTGTCAAAAAATAATTTCCAAAGCCGTTATAACAGCTGTTTAGCATCTGTAACAGTCACTTCTAAAACACTTCGCAAAAACGGAAATTTGGCTTTCATCTCTTCAAACTCAGCGCCTTCATTAACTAATTTACCTATTCCCAATACTCTAAATCCTGTCCCTTGATAACCATTGAATCCCTCTACTTGACGGGACCCAAGGGTTATAATGAGTTTTGGATTAACAGACAAATCCTCCTCTGTGCTGTGCATTCCTGCTACTGGCAAAAGTAGGCGTTTGTTTCCTTTAAGAACAAGATAAGAATTCCATGTACAGGTGACATGCGGATCATCTGCTCCCCAAGAAGTGATAGAAACAACTCCTTCATAATCTAAAACTTTTTTAAAGGTATCTGTAAATATATTAATCCTCCATCGCCATAAATATTTGAATTATCTTCATTACACATAGCCATTATAGCATATCCGTTTCCAGACTTGTTGTCCGACGGATTGCTCGTTTTTCCGATGGAGAGATGCATGGAGGTACAAATTTATTGAAACAAGAAAGCACCTAGATTACTCTAAGTGCTTTCTTTTTAAATTGTTCCAATTCTTCAGGCTCATTGTCAACTGTAGTGGGTGACTTATAGCTAAGCACGAGAGAGAATCAGATTGGTTCTCTCTTTTTGAATGTGCAGAAATCATAAAGCCTTTTTCTCCTCTTTAAATATACCATTTAAAACAACACAGCTCTAAAACTTAAGGTGTGCGTATAGATAGGTTTTGCCGGTTTTGGAACCATTCAAAACAACACAGCTCTAAAACTAATCATATTCAATCTCTACAAAGGTATTCGTTTTGGAACCATTCAAAACAACACAGCTCTAAAACCCACAAAATTATGCGCAATGGGAAAGTGGAGTTTTGGAACCATTCAAAACAACACAGCTCTAAAACAGCTAGAAAGGAGGAAAGAATATGAAAGCTGTTTTGGAACCATTCAAAACAACACAGCTCTAAAACTGCCTAATCAGGTAATCCTAGCGCAAAAGAGTTTTGGAACCATTCAAAACAACACAGCTCTAAAACAGGCTCTATTTATACTCTTACTTTATGGCAGTTTTGGAACCATTCAAAACAACACAGCTCTAAAACAACTCGCCACATCTTTATCTGTATAGCCTTGTTTTGGAACCATTCAAAACAACACAGCTCTAAAACGACGTTTCAGGTAGTCCCCGAAGGAATTTAGTTTTGGAACCATTCAAAACAACACAGCTCTAAAACGCTGGATATGAGGAAGTTATCCGAGTGACTGTTTTGGAACCATTCAAAACAACACAGCTCTAAAACTACACACATGACGGAGTGCCACAGCATCTAGTTTTGGAACCATTCAAAACAACACAGCTCTAAAACAATTGGGTAGGTGCAATGTATTGATAAGAAGTTTTGGAACCATTCAAAACAACACAGCTCTAAAACTCATCACAAGTGAAAGTTACACATTAAAAGGTTTTGGAACCATTCAAAACAACACAGCTCTAAAACGGGGGTCGATAAATCCCATTGGCTCACTGTGTTTTGGAACCATTCAAAACAACACAGCTCTAAAACAGACCTACCAACCTTATCTGTTTCAACTGTGTTTTGGAACCATTCAAAACAACACAGCTCTAAAACGAACAGTAACAATCAACAATGAGCCTTATTGTTTTGGAACCATTCAAAACAACACAGCTCTAAAACAACCAATAACATTATATTTGCTCAATTCGTGTTTTGGAACCATTCAAAACAACACAGCTCTAAAACTCAGTTTGTGGCTCAAACAGCAAAAGGTGAGTTTTGGAACCATTCAAAACAACACAGCTCTAAAACAATCGAAATAGCTAACCAACACGGAACGATGTTTTGGAACCATTCAAAACAACACAGCTCTAAAACCTCGTAGAACATTTTTTGTTACGAAATTTCGTAATCGCGCTATTCGTCCCAGCCAGACTTCAGTATCAAACAGTTCCATTTTATTACTTCTATTTTATCTAAAAAATGCTTTAAAATCAAGGTTTCAACGCTGTTTTCTATTAATGCTCTGACCTTCATCAAAACAAGTAGCTAAACTCCTTTTACATTATTGACATTTGATCCGGCAGTCCTTCTTAATGCTTTATTTCATCAATCAAGAAATAGTCTCTATCTAAAATATACTGAGAAAAATCATAGAGCTTACGCGGTTCAAGAAAAAGAACTGTTTGGTTGGCCAAGCTAATATAATCAAGTAGCTCTTTAACCTCTTTCCTTGTTAAATAGGACCCGCTATTGATAAAGACCAACAGACGTTTCTTACTAAGATACTTATAAATTTGTAAAATTTCCAAGCACTTTTCAAAAACAGTATCACTGCTTGTTTCTACTTTTACACCTAAAGCTTTAATAAGTTCTAGAATTGTAATTTCGTCATATTCCAGATCTAATTCGTTTTCTAAACATTCGTAAGCAATTAGCTCTGTTATGGTAGCTGCCAACTTTTCAATCATGGCTTTGACTTCCGGTTTTTCGTTGAATTGCTCCTCTAAATCAGCATGAATGAGCTTCAGCATAGCAGATGAATTGATATTGTAGCCTAAAATATCAGTAACAAGCATAATCTCTGATTCTTTTAATGACTTTAATTTTTCATCAAATAACTTGAGTTCACTGACTTCATCATACTGATAAATTAGCCTTACTAACCGGGCATAGAGCTCAACATCTTCAATCGCTAAGATTGTTCCTTTTTGCAGTATAAGCGGCTCATCTAAAATAGGGAAATTAATCTTCAGCATCATAAGCCTCCCCAAGAAAAACTAAGCGGCTGTCTGTATTAGCAATACTTGTATCTCTATCGCCATGCAGATAAATCATACGAGCAAACTGTTTTTCTGTAACAGTCAACAATGTAATGTTCCCTTTTTTGGGATTATTTTCCTGCAGACGGTCAATCATAGCCTTATTAGCAGAATTATTAAGCAACAGCTTACTGTAAATTGAAAACTGATGCATAATAAATCCTTCACTCAGTAAAAATTTTCGAAATTTACGGTAAGCTCTCCGTTCCTCAACAGTCTCAGTCGGCATATCAAACATCAAAATCATTCGCATATATCGATAACTCATATCCTAAACTCAGGAACTCCTTTCCCATCATTATTAAGAGCTTTCACAACCTTTTTGGTATAGTCACTGACAATGTTAGATAAGTACATTTCTTTGCTGTTGTAAAGGTAAGTGTCTGAAAACATACTGAACAGTTCCCGCTTTATTTTGATAAATGAGCTATTGCGATTCTCATAAACAATACGGTCAACAATAGGACGAAAAGGTTCCATAATATCACTGGCAAGGTTAAATTGATTAAACTGATTGGCATGCTTGAGACCAAATTGAGTCATACAGCCGGAAACAACAACTTCACGCGCAAACATGCTTAAAAGTAAGGTATAGCCATAATCAAGACCTGCGTTAATGTCATTATCCAGTTCCCGTGAAAAATCATTGCCAAATAAGGTATTGAAATATATCCTCGCAGAATGTCCTTCACGATTGCTTGGATCAAACAGCTCCAGACCATGGTATAAATCCATAATAGACTGAGATTTCTCAAAGAAAGAGCACTCACTAAGGTATAAACTTTGATTCAAAATTTTCTGAGCAATAATATTAGTCCAAACATCAGCTTTAACATCTTCTGTCCAAGATACCTGCTTCGCTAACTGCAAACTGGAATCATGCCGGGCAGACAGCGGCATTAGATTAGCAATCGGCAGTCGTTTGTCATCACAAAAAATAACCAAAACATTTTCATCAACTAAACGCTTAAGCAGCATAGTTGACAAAACAATATCTGTCGTCTCCAGCAAAAGAATGTCTATCTCGGACAGATGGATTAATTCTGTCCGAGAAGCCTCTTTAAAAATCAAATGATTATTTTTATATGCTAACTTTGAATGTGTATTTACAACAACTGTACGCCAACCGCTCATTTATCTTCTCCTAATTTACTTAAATCAATACGGGTTTCATAAAGGCCAGTTATAGATTGGTGGATGAGGGTGGCGTTAACTTCCTTTTTAGTCGGACTGTAATCGGCATTTCGTATTTTTGAACTTTCAAATAGTTGTACATATCCGCTACTACTTCCACTCTTAACTAAAGAAAATAATTTCATAAAGTTATCATAATAATATTTGATAACTTCCTCAGTTAAATCAATCTTTTGATATTTTCGTTTAGTATAAGCAACTATCGCTTTCTTAAAAACATTCTTATTTCCTAATTGCTTTTCAGCATAAGAAAATAGACGATTGACAATAATCTCAAACTCTTCAGCATGATTAATTACATAATTCTGACTTTCGGTAACCGCTTCTGCTGATTTCAAATTCATCAAATTAGATTTGGTTAAAAGACGCTTCATATGGAAAAACAACTCACTCTGCACTTCAGTTAGTTTAAACTGTGTTGCTTTATGGAGGTTTGTCTTACTTTCGAATAACACTTTTGTTCCATCAACCTTTTGTATTAATGAATATTTAGGTAGCTTCTTAAAATATAAAACACGATTTAAATTATTTTTAGTTAAAAATCCATATTTAGAAGAATCATTTAAAAACAACATTGGATTTTCTTTGAATTTAGGATAATCAATGATATAAATATCCTGAAATTCTTTAACAATTTCTAATTTCGATTTCTTTTCGTTATATTTTTCTGCAACTACAAGAACTGACATCGCAGAATTTACTGGACCGTGCCCTCCATAGATTTCAGGATTTAAAGCTATGCCTTTAGTTTTGAGTGGATAACGATTTACTGCTGCAATTTTTTTATTTGCTTTGCCAACAGGATTTTGATTATAAAAGCCACCTTTTTTAATCATAGTCCGTTTTACAAAATTAATCTGAGTATTATAAATAACATTTTTGACTATTGGTAAGTCTCTGTCACAACACCAAATATCTTTATTAATTTTTGAATCTGGGCTGTTGAAAAATTTCATTACATTTGAATAAATATGTTTCTTTAATGTTGCCTTATTTTCTTTATGACGATTAAACTTACCATAACGCCCATATATCAACTCTGGTGCTAACTTAGGATAAGCTTTCAACAGAGTTTGTCCTATAACAACGCCTAAATAAGCATCATGTGCATGATGGTAATCATTTAAATCACGTAATTTCACAATTTGAAACATATTTCTAAAATTAGAAACGAGTTGTGATTTCAAAGTCACAATTTGACTTTCTGTAAATCGTTCATTTAATAATCGAGCAACATGTTTAATAATCTGACGTGTCTCAACTAATTGCCGCTCAATAAAACCTGCTTTCATATCTTCAGTCAAAACACCGTTAGGGGTACGCTCACTGGTTGTTAAACGCTGAAATTTAACCTGAGAAATCAATTTATCTTCATAAAGTTGTTCCCAAAATGATTTCATTTTAAAAACTGTTTTTTTATCTGGTATATTATCCAATTTAAATTGGTTATTAGAGCGACGTGTCAAAACTTTATTATCAATAGAATCAATCGGTAAATAGCTATAAGGGATAATATGATCCACTTCATACTCATCTAATTGATTTAAATATAAGGGCTCAGGGTTTCCTGATTCATCCAAGGAATATATGTCTTTCGCTTTTTGCAGGCAAAACAAGTATAACTTATCAGATTGTAGCTGTTCATTTGAAAATGGTAACTTTTTATTTTTACCACTTCCTATCAATAGGTCATTTTCAGTTTTTTTCAATGCTGCTTCTAATTTATCTTTACGTGACTTTGATTTTCTTTTTCCTTCCTCAGTTGTCATGTTCTCGCGAGCCATTTCAATCACAATATTTTGAGGTGGATAACCTATAAATTTAACCAATTCATCTACAATTCTAATACTATTCAATATGCCACGTTTTATCGCCGGACTACCTGCTAATTTCCTAATTTCTTCAAATACATCATCTTCAACTAATTTTTCAGATTGAATTTGCTTTATTTTTGAATCAAAGGAAAGCTCACCATCAGAAATAAGTTGTGATAAATTCCGATTTCTATCGTCATTTCGGATAAATTGTAACAAGTTAAAACCTGTGTCATCATCACGAATCTCTAATAGAAGTTTTGCAGAGTATCTTCCCCATCCTGTATACCGTAATTTGGAAAGTTGATTAATTTGCTCTTCATTTAAGAAAATCTAAATTAGCAAAATATTTTTCAAGATAATCTTTGATGGATTTTTTATCATCAAAAACCGTAATAACCTTAATGATTTCTTCCAATTCTTTTTGATGCTCCTCATTATCTAAAAAATCTCTTGAAAAAATCGTTTTAAAGTCATTATAAGTTTTCAAAGTAACATTAATAGATTTCCCTTTTTCAATACCAGCAATAATCTCAACAGCATTTAAGTCAGTATAATTTTGTAGATAAGCAAGTAAATCTTGTGAACTAATACGCTTACTATTAGTCTTAAATAAATCATCAATGATTTGTTTCCTTGACTCAGCATCTAAGTAATTGGATTTCCCAGTTTTATCCTTATACTTGACTCGTGTTAATTCATTTTGGAGCATTACCTCTTCATATACTAAACTACGTTTAGGTAAAACTTTTTCATTCAATAGAACGATATCATTTCCAATAAGGTTATTGATGAACTCATTTCTAGTTGTGTCCATATCAATTAATTTATCATAATTCCATGGTCTAATATTTCCGTCTTTCGTATCAATGTCATCACTGTCTAAAATCTCTGATTGTTCTTTTCGCTGAACCCAAGCAAATCGGCTACTATTACCTTTTGATAATGGGCCAACAAAATATGGGATTCTAAATGTCAAAATTGATATCAACTTCTCTTTATTTTCTAACAAAAATGGATAATCTTTCCCATGTCTATCAATAATTGCTTTAAATTCATGTTCATGGATTTGATTTGGAATCGCTCCATTATCAGATGTACGCAATTTTCTAAGAAAAGTCCCTGCCTCGATTTTTTCTAGGAAATATTCTGACCCCTCTATATCAGAAATTTTACTTCTCAGATAATCATAGAAGTGTTGTTGATTTGATTTACTCTTATTTTTATCTCTATCGGATAGCTCCATTTGATTTGAAATATAGCTGGCATAACTTTTAATTTTCTTATCAAATTCAAATTTGCCGTCAACTTTTTGGCCAAACATATCAAGATAGTCTTGCTTCGACAAGTTTTTCCTGAAAAACGCTTTTAACCGCTGCAAATCTTTACGGTGTTCTTCATACCTTTCTATCATTGTTGCAGAAAAACGTGCATGAGTTGCCCCTTCGTAAGTTAACATATCAGATAGTAACAGAGTATCACGCAGAACCCTTAACTTTGCAAAAACATCAGAGAAATCCTCGCCTAAAATTTCCAATAAACCTTCTAAATTATCATCATAATTCTCTTTAGAAAAGTCTAAATCAGGTTCTTCCTCCAAATCAAAACAGTTTTTAAATTTCGTTTTTAATCCTAATAACAATTGTAGCAACTGTTTGAAAACGCTTTTTTCTTTCTTGGCTTTCTCTTCTGGAAAATAAGATAATATCTTCTTTACTTTATCTTTTCTGCTAGATGTTTCTCTAAAAATTTTATAAATTTCCTCACTTCCTTCTTGAATTTCCATTTCAAATTCTTCTCGACAAGATTCTAAAAAATCCTTCCAACTATTTTGTATATCAACATGATTAGGATTAACCTTACCAGCTATTAAAAAATGTCCTCTATATTTTAAAATATGTGACAAAGCCATGTATATTTCTCGAATATCAGCAACAGGAGCGCTTTCATCTGCATCAGCTAGGGCTTTACGTAAATGATAAATTGTTGGGTACTTTTTATGATATGCTTGCTCTAAATTCTTCCTTCCAAAAAAAGGATATTTAATTTGAATATCTTTACTCTTATCGTCTAAAACTCTAAACGTTTCATCCAAGCGACGATAAAAGTTTTTATCAACTTTATCAATTTCATCTTTAAAGATAGATCTCAAATATAGAATACGATTATTACGTCTTTCGATACGTCTACTATTACTTCTAAACTTTCTAGTTTCTTGTGCTGGTTTTGCAGCCTCAAAAGTTACAGAACCTATCAAATTCTTTTTTATTTTCTTTTTCTCAGTATCACCTAACACTTTAAATTTGAAAGTGGGTACTTTATGATCTTCTGTTACAACTGCGTAACCAACCGAAGCCACTCCAATGTCTAAGCCGATTGAATATTTTTTGTTAAATTTTGCCATGAGACTCTCCTAAACTTGATTTTTTACAACATTTTTGGTATATTTAATTTGTTGGAATCATTCGAAACAACACAGCCAAAAGAATTTATCTTTTGAGTTAAAATATGGTTTATCCATAATTTAGTAATGCGCACCGATTCGGTGCTTTTTTATTAGGCTTATAATTTGATTAAGCCTTGAACTATATCTTATATTTTACTCTTCCTCTCCAAAAAAGCAAGCGTTTGCAAAAATAATTTCGTTTTTATCATAATTTTATCTACACATTAGGTTAGTTTAAAAATTTAGGGTGATGGTGTAACAGTTCAAATCCAGCCGTAAAACTGGCTGGAAGCCCAAAAACTAAAAGCAACGGTTTTCAACCGTTGCTTTTGGCATAATAAAAATAGGCTTAGCTGCATCTAAGGGATAGACAATAAAGGGCTTGCGCTGCGTATGTTTCTGTAAAGATTTAATCCTGTCCTGTCAGATACTGAGAGCGCGGATAAATCATTAGTAACGGCCGGATTTTGGCTTGTTTTAACTCAAAAGCCAGCCCCAGAAAAAGGGTAGGAAGAAGGCGATAAAACCGCAGATAATGAAAATGGTTTTGATTCTTTTATTTGCCATAAAGCTTGACTTTATCCAGAAAACAACAGCAAATAGCCAAGATAAGGCAAAAAGCAACCAATAGTACCAAGCGATAGTCATTGTGTCTCCTTTCTCTGTCTGCGCTGTGCCATCTGCCTTCTGCTTATTCCTACTAAACTGATCATCAAGGCTTCATAGAGAGCCAAGAAGAGCAAAAAGCAATGCATAAAGAAATCTTGCGGCAATATCCAAATCACAGGATCTGTGGCCGGATTGAAAAGCCAGGAAGAATCTCCTGGGAACAGAATTTGGTGAAAAAGTGTAAAGAAATGGTCAAAGCCAATAAGAAGGGCGAAAACAGCCGCAACAAGCGGCAGAGCAGCTGCACCCATAAACAGTTTCTCAAATAAAAAGAGAGAGTTTTCTTTCCTTGTCTGTCTGAAAAAACGCCAGCTCGGTAAAAGCAAAATAATAAAAAGAGCCTGTGCGGTGTGAAACAAAAGCTTTACATCATGGAAATGCTTGAGTCCGCTTTTGGAAGACGAAAAAGCAGGCAAATGTAAATGCATTTTCAGCGGATTGGTTAAGTAGCTCAGCAAAATATTAAAATTGTAAACGATTGTTTTTTGACTGAGATAAACAGTATTTTCTAAATCCAGCCAGTTTGCTTCTAATGGATAGAAAAGCCAAGCCAGATAAATAGTTATTAAAACAGCCAACGCTAAAAGCCAAAGCCAGGTGCTTAAAAACCATATTTTATTTTTCATTGAAATTCCATTCGTCTAAGCTGGCCAACACATAATCAGGTTTGACAGGGAGCCCTGCTAGGTCTTCTGCCTTAGTAAAACCGGTTGTGACAAGCAGCGTTGCGATATCATTTTGGATACCGGCCATTATATCGGTTAAGTAATTGTCACCGACCATAATCGCTTCATGACGCTTAACTCCCAAAATATCCAGAGATTTATTCATGATAATGGCATTTGGTTTGCCGATAAAAACGGGTTGCACACGTGTAGCAGCTTCCAAAAGTTTGCTGATTGCTCCTGCTCCTGGCAGAAGGCCGCGTTCTGTCGGAATATTTAAGTCCGGATTTGTTCCAATAAAAACTGCTCCTTTTTGGATAGCCAAAGTTGCTACTGTCAGCTTTTCATAAGTCAGTTCACTGTCTAACCCAACAACGACGTAAGCAGGATTCTCCTTATCTTCAGTGTAACCTGCCTGACTGATAGCTGTTTGAAGCCCCGCTTCTCCAATAACATAGACTGTCTTTCCGCGGTTCATATCATTCATATAGTCAATGGTTGCCATAGTAGCCGTATAGATAGTATGCAGCGGAGTTTCCACATGAAACTGCTCAGCCAGCATCTTCTGCACCATTTCAGGCGTCCGGGTGGTATTGTTAGTGACAAGAACGTAAGGGAGCTTTCTTTCTTGAAGTCTGCTAATAAAACGCTCTCCTGCAGGAATCCGATCCTTGCCTTTATAAATCGTTCCGTCCAGATCAATCAGGTAGCCTTTATAAGTCATCATTTTCAGTCCTTTTCAAATTAATAACAGTCTGCCATTTTTGTCTATGAGCTATCTGTTTCTTCTTTGTTTTAGCTTCAAATAATTTCGGTAAATTATTTAATCCAAAGTATCACTGGCAGCAGTCTCAAATTTTTTAGTAAAATGGCTGATAGAACCAAGCAACTGTGCTTGTCTTCAGTCTAAATGCAGCTCAAAGGGCATCAAACCACGATTTTTCATCTTGATTAGCCCCAGAGCAAGGAATTCGTCCCATTTGCTCCTTTTTACCCCTGAAATTAGTAAGTCATCTGCCTTTTGAGAACGTTTGACAGTCTGTATCACGGATCCGATATATTACGGATAAGACAGGGACAGCCTAAACCAAAGTATTTAATATCGCCTCAGCTCAGTTAACAGGTGCTTAATACTGCGATTCTGCCAGCCAGTTTAGCTATTTTTCTGCAGTCTGATCTGCCTTATTTCTCCATTCTATTTTGGCCTGAGCACGGACAGTGCCGGCGCTGGTAATTTCGTGTTTACTGATTAAGCCTTCTCTTTCGACACGGGAGAGGATATCATTGCCGTAGTGGACTTCTTTAACAAATTTCAGATTCACTTTTTGCGGGATATGCTGACGCAGAAAATCAACTTCCATGACATCATACATCCATTCTAAATACTTACTGTTATTAACATGGCCATTTAAATCAAGGTCAAAATAACGCACGCGGTAAAGCGTTTCTTCAGCTGCTTCTAGCGGGTTGTATTTTGGACCGCGCCACATCTTTTTAACCTTTTCTGACCCATAGACGGTTACTATCTCTTCAATAACGGGATGAACCTTGCGCGTTTGGTAGTCCATCAGAACAAAGGTCGAATGAATGGTCATGATTTTGCGGCCATCTTCTGCATAAATGTAAAAATCGCGGTAGCAAAACAGCTTATTATAGGCCAGCGCCTCTGTTTCAATCACAATTTTTTCCGCGTATTTGGGAAGGCGTTCAATCTCCAGTTCGTACTCTGTAATGATCCACACCAAATGATAGCGCTGAAAAATAAAGTCATCGCTGACACCCAAACTCAGTGACTGTTTGCCCGAAACATGCAAAGCCAAAGACAAAAGGGCAGGTAGCTTGATATTTTGATTCACATCACTTTCATAAAAGGGTACTTGATAGTTTTCTCGATATAATAATCCCATGATTACTCCAAAATAAATTTTTCTGCAACAGTGTCTCCAAGAAAAAGGCCTTTTTTCGTCATACGGACAGTTCCCTTATCAAGAACTAGAAGTCCTGCAGCAATTAATTCTTCTACAATTTTACCATAATAGCGGTCAAATGGTTCAGCGAATTTTTCCTCGAATGTTTTTATGGAAACACCTGTTTTTTTCCGCAGACCAAGAAAGAGTTCTTCTTCCATCATTTCTTTTTTAGTCAGAACTTCTTCCTCTAACCTTGGATTGCCTGCGGCAACACCTTTGAGATAGTGCTGAATCGGACCGCGATTGCGATAGCGAATGCCATCAAGATAACCCGACGCACCGGCTCCGCAGCCATAATATTCTACATTTGCCCAGTACATCAGGTTATGGCGGCTCTCAAAACCAGGCTTAGTAAAATTCGAAATTTCATAATGCTCAAAGCCGTTTGCTTCCATTTCAGAGATGATGTAGTCAAACATTTCAGCTTCCAAATCTTCACCCGGCAGATTAAGTTTGCCGCGCCGCATTTTATTCATAAAAACTGTATGGTGCTCTAAAATCAGGCTGTAAAGGCTGAGATGAGGAACGTCGAGTGCCAAAGCTTTTGCCACATTTTCCTCAACATCTGCCAAGGTTTGACCGGGAAGGGCATAAATCAGATCAATGGAGATATTATCAAATCCGGCTGCCTTTAAACTGTCAATACTGTCGTAAATTTGTGCTTCATTATGACCACGTCCGATCTGCTTAAGCTGCCGATTATTAAAAGTCTGCACACCTAAGGAAATTCGATTAACAGCTGAATGTTTGAGCACCTCGATTTTCTCGGGACTTAAATCACCGGGATTAGCTTCGATTGTAAATTCGTCCAGCCTTCCCAAATCAAGATACCTTACCAGATTGGTTAGAAGCCAGTCCAGCTGCTCTGCCGAAATGGCTGTAGGCGTGCCGCCTCCTATATAGAGTGTCTGCAGCTCCCTGATATCATAGCTTTCATACTCACGAATAAGAGCCTGCAGATAAGCATCAACAGGCTGGTTTTTGATAAAAACTTTTGAAAAATCACAATAATAGCAAATTTGTGTACAGAAGGGTATGTGGATATAAGCTGAGGTCGGTTTTTTTTGCATATCTTTATTTTACCACTTTTCAGTTAAAAAGGCGGCCGTAAATTATTGACAAAAAAATAAAGACAGTGTATACTAAACACAAAAGTATACACTGTCTACTTTTTTGTGCGAAAGGAGGTATCATGAAACGCCACACAGCTGAGCTTAAAGAAAAACTTATCCAGACTGGGGTTGAGGAAATAAAAAAACACGGAATTGATAAGCTGTCGCTTCGGAATGTTGCGAAGATTTGCGGTGTGACACACGGTACGCCATATAAGCATTTCGGCAGCAAGGAAGGCTATCTTAGAATTATCTTTGAGAGACTGTCACATATCTGTAGTCAGGAGCTGCAAAATGATATTATCCCGACTGAACCGGCCAGACTGCAGATAGCTAAAATGGGATACAATTTTGTTACTTTTGCCCAAGCCTATCCTTATATTTTCGAAGCTCTCTTTATCAAATACCCCTTCAACTATCTGAAAATTAAAGACGAGACCGTTACTGCAGACAGGGATTTACCGGGCTTTAACGACTTTAAAGCGATTGTCTTGCAGCTGCGTCAGGAAGAAAGTTTAGCAGGGAGTGAAGCAGAGAATCTCTTTCACTTCTGGAGCTTCATTTCCGGTTTTGCTATTTTGATTAACAGCCCAATCGGTGATAATTTTAACCAACAAACTATTCGGGAAAATATTGGCAGCATGTTAACAACTTATATAAAAGGAGGAAAATCATCATGAATTGTTTAATCGTTTACGCACATCCCAACCCCAAAAGCTTCAATGCTGCTGTTTTACAAACAGTGACAGATAACTTGTCCGCAACACACACAGTCCAACTGATAGATTTATATGCTGATGATTTTGATCCTGTTCTGCGTTTTGATGACGACCATAAAAGACGTGATTTGACTTCTGATCCTGCCACAAAGAGATATCGGGATTTGGTGACTTGGGCTGATCAGTTCATTTTTATCTTTCCTATCTGGTGGAGCGGCATGCCTGCAATGATGAAAGGTTTTATCGATCGGGTTTTTGTTGCTGGTTTTGCTTATCACAATACCAATACTGGGCTTAAAGGCCATCTTAACGGCAGGGCATGGATCATCACAACACATAATACACCGGCCTTTATCACCCCATTTGCTCAAGATTATGGTAAAGTTTTAAAAGGGCAGATTTTAAAAAGCTGCGGCATTCGGCCGGTTAAAATCAGTCAGTTAACTGGGATTGAAAAAATCAGCGACCAAGAGCGCCAAAAGAAACTGGCAAGGATAGCTCAGACTGCTAAAACGATTTGAACCATTTGAAAATACCTAAAACGGACTTAGCCTAAAGCTAAGTCCGTTCTTCCTATTTATCGGTATAGTATGACATCATATGAATTACAGCAATTTTCGCCTACCAATACCGGCTGCTAAGTACTTACTTGATACCAATTTCTGCTTGAACTACTTCTGCGATAGTATCAACATAATAAGCGACTTGTTCGTCTGTCGGAGCTTCTGCCATCACGCGCAGTAGCGGCTCTGTTCCGCTTGGTCTGACCAGAATCCGGCCGTTGCCCCCCATCTCTGCTTCCATTTTTTCTATAACAGCAGCAATAGCAGGCACTTCTGTCGCTTTTTCCTTCATTTTGTTATCGACACGGATATTGACAAGTTTTTGCGGATAGATGGTCACTTCTGCAGCTAGTTCAGATAATTTTTTACCTGTCTCCCGCATGACTTTTGTCAACTGAATAGCCGTCAGCTGACCATCACCGGTTGTGTTGTAATCCATAATAATCACATGGCCTGACTGTTCACCGCCAAGATTATAGCCTGATTTACGCATTTCTTCTACAACATAACGGTCACCCACCGCTGTAATCACTTTATTGATTCCTTGGCTGTCCAGAGCTTTATGGAAGCCCAGATTAGACATAACTGTTGTCACAATGGTATTTTGAACCAGCTCACCTTTTTCTGAGAGATATTTGCCGATAATATACATGACCTTATCGCCGTCAACAATCTGACCGTTCTCGTCGATTGCTATAAGGCGGTCGCTGTCTCCATCAAAAGCCAGACCAACATCAGCACCAGTTTCCTGAACCGTTTGCTGAAGCTGCTTAGGATGTGTTGATCCGATACCGTCATTGATATTGAGGCCGTCTGGTTTTTCCCCGATTACTGTAATATCAGCATTTAAATCGAGAAAAATATCTCTAGCTGTCACAGCAGCAGCTCCATTGGCAGTATCCAGAGCTACTTTCATACCGGCTAAGTCACTGCCTGTTGAAATCAGAAATTTTTCATACTTGCGCAGTCCTTCCGGATAGTCGACTACTCTTCCCAGTCCCTGAGCTGACGGACGCGGCAGAAGATCGGTTTCAGCTTCTAAAAGTGCCTCAATTTCCAGCTCACGGTCATCATCCAGCTTAAAACCGTCACTTCCAAAAAACTTGATACCGTTATCCAAGGCCGGGTTATGGCTGGCGGAAATCATGACACCCGCACTGGCTTTTTCGGTACGCACAAGATAAGACACGCCCGGTGTCGCCAAAACGCCTAACTTGTAGACTTCTATCCCAACAGACAGCAAGCCTGCAACAAGGGCGGATTCCAACATTTCACCCGATATTCGAGTATCGCGTGCAACAAAAACACGCGGACGGTCTGCTTCGTGCTGGCTGAGAACATAGCCGCCGAAACGTCCGAGTTTAAAAGCTAATTCCGGTGTTAATTCCACATTAGCTTCACCGCGTACACCGTCTGTGCCAAAGTATTTTCCCATAATTTTTCAGCGAATTTTTCGCTTCCTCCATTCAATAGTCTTTGTTATTATCTATTATTTTTTCTTTGTTGTCAACTCAACAGTAACCGCCGAAGGCTCGACAGTGACATTATCAGCAGACAGATTGAGCGTCTTGCTGGTATCCTTGGTTACACCAGAAATATCAATCTCAGCTACAACCTGATCAACAGCATCCAAAGCTTCCTGAGTTCCCGAAATCGTTACTGTATCTTGACTTAGTTTATAATCAACGGACTCTAAATTACTGGCCAAAGTCCCTGTGGTTTTAACTGTAAGCGGCACTGTTTTGGTTAATTTTTTAACATTAACTGTCAAAGTAGCCTTAGCCGGCTCAATAACACTGGCCAAAATTTTTCCGTCTGAAGCAACTGCTTGCAGCGTAACTCTGCCGCTGTAATCACTGTCCAGCACCTCATCTTCCGGGAGACGGGCAATGACATGGTCAACCTGTTCGATTGTGGTTTCGTCGCTGGTCACCTCTACTTCTGCCAGATTAACGGAAACTTTTTTCAGCGCATAGCCTGCAGCAAATTGATTAGATTCAACCTGACCCTGAACAGGAAAGGTTTTTGTCTTTTTCTTACCGATGGTTACCGAGATATTTTCCGGTAAAACTGTGGCCGTCATTCCGGAAGGCAGGTCGGTCACCTGCAGGGGAGCGGTTGTTGTTCCTGTTGAAAGTCCGGTTAAATCAGCCACTACTTTGAAATTTCTTGTATCACTATTGATTTCAGAGTCTAATTTAACGCGGTTGGTTGAGGTTAAATAGACCTCTGCCTCGTAGGAATAACCGCTGATGAAGTACTGATCGCTGTCATATTTGATATCGATCGGAACATCAGACAGGGTGTGCGTATAGGTTTCCGCAAGACCTGCAGTCTGGGTACCGGAACTGTTATACTGACTGGCGGCAGCTGTTAAAAAAAGGAGAATAGAGAGAAAAACGGAGACAAGTGCCAGCCAGACATGGCTGTTAAAAAGCTTTTTCATCTTTTTTTCCTCCTTCTTAATAACCGTTTATACCACGTTTTTTGTTCGTCCTGCTCAACCATGAATTGGGTTCGCAGAACAGCCGCAAAATTGTCCAAACTTAAATCATGCAGAAACTCCCCTTTTGCAGCAACTGATATGGCACCTGTTTCTTCAGAAACAATGACTGTCAGGGCATCAGAATGCTCGGATAAGCCGATTGCTGCCCGGTGGCGTGTTCCGAATTCTTTTGAAATGGCTGTTGATTCAGACAAAGGGAGATAGGCACAGGATACAGCAATTTTATTTCCCCTGATAATTACCGCTCCATCATGAAGCGGTGTGTTGGGAATAAAAATATTGATTAACAATTGGCTGGAAATATCTGCATCCAGCGGTATCCCAGTCAAAATATATTCCTGCAGAGTCTGCGCTCTTTCAATAGAAATCAGGGCTCCGATTTTACGGGGACTCATATAGGCGGCAGCCCCGACTAAGGCCTCGATCATTTTCTCTTCATCGCTGAGCTGCTGCTTCTGCAGAAAGACCTGTGTCGTCCGTCCGAATCTCTCCAAGCCTGAACGAATTTCCGGAGCGAAAATAACAACTGCGGCAATCACACCGTAAGTGATAACCTGGTTCATCAAGTAGGTAATTGTTGTAAAGCCGATCCACTCTGCAACAAATCTAAAGACAACGAAAAGTAAAACTCCCTGGACCAGGGACATAATTTTGGTGCCGGCCAAAGCCTTAATAAATTTGTAAATCAGCCAAGCCACAATTAGAATATCCAAGACATGAATGACAAAAAGCCAGGGGCTTTCAAACAGGCTCGCCCAAAACTTAGCGTCAATAGATGTTAAATGACTCATACGTTTATCTCTTTCTTTTAATATGCATTTCTATTATAACACGATATGCTGAGATTTTCTGTATCAACAAATACTATTTTGTGATAAAATGAAATTATGAAGTTAAATACTATTATGGGAATAACGGCTGGTCGGGCAGCCAATTTTATTTTGAAAAAATTAGGACGCGGTTCAACTTTTCCCGGTCGTCTGGCTCTTAAATTTGATAAGCACATTTTAGATACTATTGCTAAAGATTACGAGATTGTTGTCATAACCGGTACTAACGGCAAAACACTGACGACTGCACTGACTGTTGGTATTTTAAAAGAGGCTTTTGGCAGTATCGTAACCAATCCAAGCGGTGCCAACATGATTTCAGGGATTGTTTCGACCTTTTTAACCGCTAAAGCGCATACCGGTGCCAAAAAAATAGCTGTATTAGAGATTGACGAAGCCAGCTTGGCTAAAGTGACACAGTACATCACGCCCAGTCTTTTTGTATTTACTAATATTTTTCGGGATCAGATGGATCGTTATGGGGAAATTTACAC
The DNA here is from genome assembly GCF_040930515.1 of Streptococcus huangxiaojuni. NCBI lineage: Bacteria > Bacillati > Bacillota > Bacilli > Lactobacillales > Streptococcaceae > Streptococcus > Streptococcus huangxiaojuni. The sequence goes on along the minus strand of NZ_JBFQEG010000024.1, from coordinate 9,988 downwards.
AACCTATCAGATGATTTTATCTGGCGCTGCAAAGGCTCCTCAGGCTACAATACTGGCTAATGGAGACAGTCCGCTCTTTAACTCTCAGGAGCTGATTAATCCTGTTAAATACTACGGTTTTGCTACAAAAACACACTCACCTCAGCTGGCTCATTATAATACCGAAGGAGTGCTCTGCCCGAATTGTCAGCATATTTTGAAGTACAAGCTCAATACCTATGCTAATTTAGGCGATTATATCTGTGAAAACTGCGGTTTCCGGCGGCCCGAACTGGATTATAAACTGACTGAACTGCCGGCAGTTACCAATACCAGCTCTGAATTTATCATTGACGGCCAGATTTATTCAGTCAATGTGGGCGGTCTTTATAATGTATACAACGCTTTAGCTGCCGTTTCTGTAGCGGAATTTTTCGGTATTGAACCAGATCAGATTAAATCCGGTTTCAATAAAAGCCGGGCAGTATTTGGCCGGCAGGAAACGTTCAAAATCGGTGACAAGTCTTGTACCCTTGTTCTTATAAAAAATCCGGTCGGAGCCAGTCAGGCTCTTGAAATGATTGAGCTGGCTCCTTATCCCTTCACACTTTCTGTTCTGCTAAATGCTAATTATGCAGACGGTATCGATACCAGCTGGATTTGGGACGCAGACTTTGAGCGCATTGTGAAAATGCCAATTCCGCAAATTTTTGCCGGCGGTGTCCGGCATTCAGAAATCGCCAGACGGCTGCGAGTCACCGGCTATGCCGAGGACAGTATCACAGAAGCTCCTCAGCTGACCGATATTATAACACTTATTGAAGAACAGGACTGTCAGCATGCCTATATTTTAGCAACTTATACGGCGATGCTGGAATTCCGCGAACTATTGGCCAACCGACATGCTGTAAGAAAGGAGATGGACTGATGACCTACACTTCTCTGCAGTCTCCTGATGACAAGGAATATCTTTATGAACTTAGGCTTGCCCATCTTTACGGTAACCTTCTCAACACTTACGGAGATAACGGCAATGTTCTCATGCTCAAATATGTTGCTGAAAAATTAGGCGCTAAGATGACTGTCGATATCATCTCTTTAGGGGATGACTTCACAGCCGATGAATATGATTTAGCTTTCTTTGGTGGCGGTCAGGATTATGAACAGGCTATTGTCGCTCACGATTTACCGTCCAAGAAAGAGTCTATCAGCCGCTTCATTCACAATGACGGCGTGATGCTGGCAATTTGCGGTGGCTTTCAACTGTTGGGACAGTATTATATACAAGCTGACGGCCGAAAAATAGACGGTTTAGGAATAATGGGGCACTATACGCTTAATCAGGATAATAACCGCTATATCGGTGATATCAAAATTTATAATGACGAGTTTGATGAAACCTATTACGGTTTTGAAAACCATCAAGGACGCACTTTTCTGGCCGATGATGAAAAACCGCTTGGCATGTGTATCTACGGCAAGGGCAATAATCACGAAGACGGTACTGAAGGGATGCATTATAAGAATGTTTTCGGCAGTTATTTTCACGGTCCCCTTCTGTCGCGCAATGCAAACTTGGCTTACCGCCTTGTGACCACTGCGCTGAAAAATAAATACGGTCAAGACATCGATCTGCCGTCTTATGATACTGTTTTGGCTAAAGAAGTCCCTGAAGAATATGCTGACATCAAAAACAAAGCTGACTTCGAATAATTATTATAGTAAGATACAAAGCCCGTATAAAACGCAAAGTAAAAATAGGAGACTGACCGCTGAGTCACTAAAGACTCAAGGGAAGTCTATCTTTTTTACACAGCGTTTAGGGCGTGTTCAATTCATAAGATACAAAGCCCGTATAAAACGCAAAAGGAAAATAGGGGACTGACTGACGAATCGACAAATTCTAAGTCAGGACATCTTTTTCCCGCAGCGTTTAGGGCGTGTTCAGTTACACTAAGATACAAAGCCCGTATAAAACGCAAAGTAAAAATAAGAGACTGACTGACGAATCGCCAGATTCTAAGTCAGGACATCTTTTTCCCGCAGCGTTTAGGGCGTGTTCAATTCATAAGATACAAAGCCCGTATAAAACGCAAAAGGAAAATAGGGGACTGACTGACGAATCGACAAATTCTAAGTCAGGACATCTTTTTCCCGCAGCGTTTAGGGCGTGTTCAGTTACACTAAGATACAAAGCCCGTATAAAACGCAAAGTAAAAATAAGAGACTGACTGACGAATCGCCAGATTCTAAGTCAGGACATCTTTTTCCCGCAGCGTTTAGGGCGTGTTCAATTCATAAGATACAAAGCCCGTATAAAACGCAAAAGGAAAATAGGGGACTGACTGACGAATCGACAAATTCTAAGTCAGGACATCTTTTTCCCGCAGCGTTTAGGGCGTGTTCAGTTACACCAAGATACAAAGCCCGTATAAAACGCAAAGTGGAAATGACGGTAAGCCAGAAATCTTCGATTTCGTCGGCGCACCTCTGCCAGGACGACTAGAAGGGTGCGGTCGGCCGCTAGGACGATAAAGCCTTCAGACGTCTACGGCTGGCTAATTACAAGACAAAATCTCAGACTATAAAGTTCCCTCACTCTTCAATTTTTGGGTTCGGGCTGACATCTTTTTACTGTTACCATATCAAAAAAACTTCTGTTTTAATTTTAACTAAACAGAAGTTTTTTGGTTTTAAGAATTGTAGAAAGTCTATAGCTGGTAATTGAGCTTGTAAGGGAACAGCTTAGCTAAGAGGCAGTATTTCCCTTTACTCCGCTTTTAATAGTGGTGCTAATGTAGACCAAAGCATGTAGGTTTGGGTAGGAAAAGACATGATTAGGCTATTTAAATCCTTAGCAGTCATCCTCTTCTCAATAATTGGCGCTAACCAGTCTAACCATGCTCCGACCTGACTTGAAATAGCTCCTGCTCCTACTAGATAGGATTCATTGTCAAAAATCAAAGCCAACTCTGAATCTAATTCATGATTATTGACCCAATCATTTAGTTTGCCCCAAGGAATCTCAACCAACTTATATTTATCTGGGTTGGCCTTTGCTTGGGCAATAGTAACCCCTACTTGTCCGATTCGAGGAAGAGTAAATACCAGATTTGGTATAACTGGGTATTGAATTTCAGGACCTTGAGGATTTAGGATATCACGCCCAATATAGTTCGATTCAAATTCTGCAGTTGGTGTCAGCTTAGGAATTGTTTTGTCTACAACATCACCTGAAGCATAAATATTTGGCACAGATGTCCGCATATGGTTATCAACCTTAATTCCGCGGGGACTGGCCTCAATCCCCAATTCTTCTAAGCCTATATTCTCAATGTTTGACACACGGCCCGTTGCGTCCAAGACAAAATCACCGACTGCGCTTGTGCCACCTTTAGTTGATACGCGCAGGCCACCTTCTACTTCTTCAACTGACGAGACTGCTTGTCCAAAATGAAAGGCTGCGCCTTGTGATTCGAATTTATCCACAATCACTTGAACATATTTTTCAGGGTAAGCCAGCAATGGACGGTCCGCATATTCAAAGAAAGTAACTTTTTTACCTGCTAACAAAGCCATCGAAGCAAATTCCATTCCAATGATCCCTGCTCCAATCACTATCATATGTTCAGGCAACCTGTCTAAATCTAAAAATTCCGTACTGCGCAGCTGCTCCAGTTTGGAAACCAGCGAGAGTCTGCCTCTTGTGAGCCATAAGCCGCTCCCAGTCAATATGCACCTCTGCTTTAAGACCTAAGTCTTGATAGTTGAGCAGGCCGTCTAAAAGCTCAAATGGCCCATCTAAAAGAATTTTCGCATCGCATCCATAGTTAGTACAAACTCCGCCGATTTTGTCAGCTTCAACCATGGCCACCTTTTTCCCTGCTGCCGCAAGAATGCGGGCTCCGTGATTATTAGCATGACCACTTCCGATAAAGATTACATCATAGTCCATATTGGTATCCTCAATTTCTAATGAGCTTATTCGCTGCTAATTTTCTCAATTTACTGCTTGTCTTTAGCTTAAGCTTACAGTTGTGTTTTCTTCTAGTAGTTTGACAAGGCTTCCCTAATCTGCTTAATATCCTCAGCCGTCCCGGAACCATTTACCTTAGCAAGCACCGGAACCATTTACCTTAGCAAGCACCGGAACATGGTAGGCCTCACTAATTTTATCTGCTGCAAAATTAAATGTTTCCGCATGTTTTTCCAGACTCCCGCTTCCTACTACAGCCTTAACGCCAGAGTTGGCCTCTAGGAAGGTCCTAACAGGCTTTGGAACAGCACCCTTTCCTGTTGAATAAGTAAAAATCACATAATCGCCTTCTACCCTTTCGGTACCATCTGTAATCTTAAGACTATCAGTCCAGTTAAGAGATTTAACAATCTTTTCCACATTACCGCTGCGTGTTGCATATACGATTCTAACCATTTAAACAACTCCTTTATTTTCATATTTTAACAACATTACACTTTACTTTTTCGTCTATTTTGAAAAACAGTCATCATCTGATGAAGCAACTGATTCAGTTCTTCTTTTTGCTCAATCTCAGAAAACAATTGCCTCATGCCCTCAGGAAATTCTTGAGCCTCTTTTTGCATGGCTTTTCCTGTTTCCGTCAGTGTGACCACTACATCTCTCGCATCTTTTTTTGATCTTTCTTTAGTGACTAAACCTTTTTCTTCGAGCTTTTTCAAAACAGGCGTTAATGTTCCGCTATCGAGAAACAGTCTTTCTTTTAGATGCTTTGTCAATGCTTGATGCTCTTCCCACAGCACCGTCATTGTCACATACTGTGTATAGGTGAGATTAAGCTTTGAAAGAAAGGGATCATAAGAACTGATAAACTCACGCGAACAGACATAAAGCGAAAAGCAAAGGTGATTATCCAGTGTAAAAGAAGAACTCCAATCATCATCTTTTTTCCCAGCCATAACTTTCCTCCTTTTTAAACCAATTTTGCTAAATCGATTTAACAAAATTAGTTTACCAAATCTATTTTGATAAAACAACAATTCTGTTTATTTTTTCTTTATTGTCTTCAAAAGTATTACTGAGATAAAAAATAACATGCAGCAGCAAAGAGCCGTGCATGTTATTTTTTAGCTATAATATTAACCTACTGCAGACGGGAAAGAAGATTTTTTAAATTAACTTGGGAGTATCTTTTCGCATGTCTGCTTTTACTCTCTTCTTCAATGGCAAAATAGTTGAAAAGCAGACAGGTAAATATCAGACAGCTAACCCCATAATCTTCAATCATGGCCGTTAAAAAAGCAGAAATAATAAGAATGGCATGATAAAGCTTAAAACGCCTTCCCAGCGTCTGCAAGGCGATTAAAACAGGGAAAAGGCAATAGAGAAGCAAACCTTGGCGCAGAAGCGAGTCGACATAAAAATTTTCATTGAAAATCGTCGCTCCATTAGCATAATGCAAGGAATCAATGCTTCTAGGAAAAAGGGAGAGACCGTATTCCTCCAAATAGGTATGAGCATTGCTGAGACGACTGGAAAAAATACGGTTGAAAAAGGTCAAAACAGCAGAATTTGGACTGTAGACAGCAGATAAGAGCAGACCTAAGAGAAAAATAGTCAGAATGGCAATAAATAAATCACGGCCCAAAATTTCGTAGTCATTTAGGGGGTGGTAAAGTACCGTACAAAACAGAATCAGCAAACCAGCAATAAATCCGGTTCTTGAGTCAGTAACGGCATACAGCATCATGACTGCTAAGGCAAAGATTAGAGCCTCTAAAAAACGAAATGGTTTTTTTCTAATCAAAGATAAATCCAAGAAAATACTCGTCATAAACATACTTAAAGAATTAGGATGACCAAAACCGTATGAATGACGGACAAGCTCCTTAGCCGGCCGGAAAAGAGTCACATCAGGAATTTTCCCATTGATATAAAGCAAAAAGACAGCTAAGGCTAAAAACAGTTTAGCATATAAAACAAAAGAGACGAAATCTTCCTGCTTAGGGTCAACCGAAACAGAAAGCAGAAAGAAAGAAAGCACGGAGAAATCTGAGACAAAAGTCTGAAGATAGGCTTGATGGGGCATAAGAAGAGCAAAAAGCCCCGCACTTATCAAGGCTAAAACACTTTGCCGCGACCAGCCGTGCAGGTAGGTGTGCCAAACAAAAACAGCCACATTCAGCAGCAAAGCCATGACTGTAACGATGATATAATCAGCATCTACCAGATAACGTTTGATAAAGTAAGCATAAATAGAAAACATAAAAGCAACAGTATAAACAATCTGATAGGTTTCTTTGTGCCGTAAAAAATTAAAGGTCATATATTTCATTAGTTATCTCTCCCAAAACTATCACACTTCAATCATATCATAAAAAGAAAAGCTAAGCAAAAGGAGAAAAAATAAAAGCTGCTGGATATTGCTGCTGCAGTTCTAACTTTGAGGCTTGCTTTTTTCGAAAGACTAAAACAAAAGAAAAAGAGAATGGACTTTTGTCTCAGTCTCATTTCTCTTTTAATGAAGGAATGCAGAATTTTTTCACTGGAATTTTACTATATTCTGTAAAAAATGATATCCTGTTTTCTGATTGTTTCGAGAGCATTTAGGCTACAATTGCTTTAGCGACTTCTTCTTCAGTCATTCCTGCAAAATAGTCAGTGATTGTGACAGTCTGAAGTTTGGCTAGAACAGTCTGATAGTCATAGCGTAAACCAACCAGTAATTTTTCAATATCGGCTGCATCTTTGACACCGAAGAAATCACCATACAGTTTGACACTCTTGATAAGGGACTGATCAACATCAGCATAGGTCGAAATCTTACCTGCTGGGTAGCGTACAGCACGTGAAATCGTATACTGCGGTGATTTCCCGAAAGTCCACTCCCAAGTCCCAAATTGTTCAGCAGTTGATTTCTTAATTGCAGCTAATTCGGATTCTGAAAGCTTGTATTCTGTCATATCGGGATAAGTCTCTTTCATTTGGCTAAGAAGAGCGTCACTGAACTCTTGGACAGTCATTTTTTCCGGCAGTTCATCTAAAATATTGGTCACACGCGCTCTAACAGATTTGACTCCTTTGGACTCAATCTTATCTTTGCTGACTTTCAGCGCATTACCCAGTACGGTCATATCAACATCAAATAAGAGACAGCCATGGTGCATCATGCGTCCTTTATAATAAGCTTGAGCATTGCCGCAGAATTTCTTGCCATCAATTTCAAGATCATTACGGCCTGTAAAATCAGCCTTAACCCCCAATTTAGCCAAGGTATCAATGACAGGCTTGGAAAAAGTCTTGAAGTCAAAGGCTCCCTCTTCACCTGATTTAGAAGAAATAATAGTGTAATTAAGGTTATTGAGATCATGGTAAACAGCTCCGCCGCCGGACAAGCGGCGTACAATTTGGATACCGTGCTTGTCTGTATAGTCTTTATTAATTTCCTCAATAGCGTTTTGATGACGGCCGATAATGATGGCTGGTTTGTTAATCCAAAGAATAAAAATTTCTTCTTCATCCATTAGTTCTTTAAAAGCATAGGCTTCCAGAGCAACATTGAAAGCCGGATCATGACTTGTATTAACAATATATTTCATAGTTTCTCCAAAAAGCAAGAGTCCGGGAAAAGTTCCAGACTTCGTTGATAGGTTAAAATTAGTAAAAAGGCGACATAGGACATCAACCCTTAAATCTTGTAAGGGCCGGTCAAAGCTCCAGCGGCATACTGCAAAAGCAGGTGATGCCACTGGGAACAAGAAAATGATAGCCCTGACAGCGACTTACTGTTTATTTGCTTTGACAGCTTGCTGAACTAATCAAATGTCTAAAACAGCCTGTTTGCAGATAATATTTTTTTATGACTTAGCGACGTTTAGGCGGATTATGGATTGCTTCACCCAGCACATCCATAATAGCTTCGTACATGTTTTCTGAAAAAGTAGGGTGGCCGTGAATAGATTGTGCGACATCATCTACTGTTAATTCGGCTTCCATGATTGTTGACGCTTCGTTAGCCAATTCTGCTGCTGCCGGACCAATGATATGAATTCCTAAAATTTCATGGTATTTAGGATCAGCAATCACTTTAACAAAGCCTTGTGCTTCACCGGAAGCGATAGCCCGACCGTTACCTGCAAAATTGGAACGGCCGACCAAGACATTGCCATACTGTTCACGGGCCTGTTCTTCTGTTATTCCGACCATAGCTACTTCCGGATGCGTGTAAACAGCTGCCGGTGTGTATTTGAGATTTGCTTTGCGGACATTGCCGGAAAGAGCATTTTCAGCAGCAACTTCCCCCATTCTGTAAGCAGCATGGGCCAGCATCTTTCGGCCATTAACGTCTCCCGGAGCATAGATACCGGCAATAGATGTTTCTTGATAATCATTCACCTTGATACGATTGCCATCCATCTCAAGATTAAGATTTTCCAAGCCATTCATCTGCGGAATACGTCCGATTGAGAGCAAAGCTTTTTCAGCAACCACTTCCGACCCGTCATTTAATTTCAGAGTCAGCTGGTTATTGGCTTCAATAATTTCAGAAACACCGACTGATGTTTTAATGTTCATGCCTTTTTTAGCCAGAATTTTTTGCAGCTCCAATGATACTTCCTTATCCATAGCCGGAATAATGCGGTCAGCCATTTCAATAACGGTCACCTCAACACCATAAGAAGCCCAAACCAAGCCCAGCTCAATACCAACGACACCGCCGCCCATAACTGCGAGTGATTTTGGTATTTCTTTCAAATCAAGGATATCATCAGATGTCAGCACAAGCCGAGAATCAATGCCTGGAATATTGATACGGGAAACTTTAGAACCTGTCGCCAAAACAACACTGCGGCCTTTTATTGTTGTGCTGCCGATTGAAACAGTCTTATCAGGATTAACCTGACCGAGTCCGTTAAACATAGTGACTTTGTTGGCTTTCAGAAGACTGGCTACGCCGCTGGTCAATTTCTTAACCACTGCATTTTTAAAATCAATGGTTTTATCCATATCAATGGAGTAGTTGGTTGAAGCTAAATTAATCCCTCGTCCGGCTGCTTCTTTCAGGCCGTCAAGAATTTCAGCATTTTTCAAATAGGTTTTTGTAGGGATACAGCCGACATTCAGACAGGTTCCGCCATATTCTGACTTTTCAACAATGGCAACCTTACCGCCGAGCTGAGCACCGCGAATGGCAGCATAATAGCCGGCAGGTCCGCCTCCTACAACAATAATATCGTATTCATCATCAGCCAATGCCGTTTGTTTTGTCTGTGCTGGTTCAGCTGCTGCAGTTTCGGGGACTTCAAGTCCGGCTGCCTGCAAATCAGCAGCTGCCTGTTTTGCTTCAGCAGCAGAGCCTGCATCATCAACAACTTCACCTTCAGCGCCTATGTAGCCGATAACTTCTGTAACAGGAACCACTTCACCTGCTTTGCGGGTAATTTTCAAAAGAACACCTGATTCTTCAGCTTCCAATTCCATATTGGTTTTATCTGACATGATTTCCAAAAGGATATCACCTTCATTGACAGAATCGCCTTCCTGCTTTTTCCATTCGATGATTTCGCCCTCCTGCATGTCAACACCGAGTTTGGGCATAATAATTTCAACAGCCATAATTAAGATCCTGAGGACAGCTCAATTTAAAAATCTCTTTTCGTCCATCACGGTTTATAGCCAGTCTCTGACTTCTCGGAGGAGACGTCTGTGGCTTTTGCCCGCGGACAGCAAAGATGGAAAATAACTATTTAAAGCTACTTTTGATGAGCGGCCTTTCCTTTCTGTTTTTTATAATAAGATACAAAGCCCGTTAAGAAATCCGTATGAAAATAGGGACAGACGAGCGATGACTCGCATCGCGACGGATGTCATCTTTTCACTAGGATTTTAGGGCGTGTTCAACTAATAAGATACAAAGCCCGTTAAAAGAGCAAAGCAAAAATGGCGGTAAGCCAGAAATCTGTGATTTCGTCGGCGCACCCCTGCCAGAACGACTAGAAAGGTGCGGTCGACTGTTAAGGCGACAAAGCTTTC
>NZ_JBFQEG010000023.1:0-32654 GCF_040930515.1 Streptococcus huangxiaojuni | reverse complement strand
AACGACGTTGGGGATTGCTTAAATTAGGCGTTCCTAGGTGGTTAGCCGATAAGGTATCGGGCTGGGGTGACCACTATCAATTGGTTGCTCACAAATCGGTTCTTAAACGTGCTATATCAAAACCAGTCCTTGCAAAACGAGGACTGGTTAGCTGCTTAGATTATTACATGAAGCGACATGTGATAAGTTAATGGAACCGCCGTATGCCGAACAGCACGTACGGTGGTGTGAGAGGGGCTACTAGTAGTTAGACCCTACTCGATTAGCCGTCAGTGACGGAAGGTCCTGAAGTCGTATCAGACCATCCGACCAGTGCCTGACCGGTCTCTTTGAGGTAAGCTGAGAGAACCGGTTTAAAATCGTGAACGCTCTCTAAGGTTCCCATGAGCTGATTTTGACGGTCATATAATTTTTGGTAGGACTGGATGAGGATCTGGTCAAAAACACTTTCTGCGACAGGGAAATGCAGACTGCTTATTTCTTCATCATTTAGTTCTTGGATAAGTGCTTCATCCAGCCTTTTTGGACTGTCATCATCTGAAAGAGGCAGAGAGCTCTCGGGTTTATGATTAGAATAGACCAGACGGTGGCTTTGGTCAAAGAAACGGACCTGATAAGGCAGATAGCTTAGAATATCTGGCTGAATTTTCTGGTAAAACTCGGTCAGATAGCGAGTCAACGATAAGATGGACTTGGGATCGGTGAAACAGGTTCCATCCACAAAAAAGGTCTGCTGGTTTTCTGATGCCTCTGTGGTAAATTTGAGTGTCGGAAGTGGGCAGTCGATTTCAGAAAAGGTAAAGAGCCCATCATACTGTCCGACTTTATATGAAATTTGTGCGGAAACATAATCTAACTCTAAACAAAATAAATAACTGAAGCCATCAGCCAGTTCAGTGAAAAAAGCTTCAGCGGTTTGTCTGTTGTTTTCTGGGATAAGTGCAAGAATTTTCTTAATATTAGCCATTGTTTTATCATAGCGGTTTCTGTACAAAAAAGCAAGACAGAATACTTGGGAGAGATACTGCCCAAACCATTCCAGCTTAACTTTTATGCCGCTTTGGCTTACTCGGCTGGAGCTATTGAAAGTTTAACGATGGTGCTAAAACCATAGGATTGTATTATTTTACAAGAGGATAGGCCTATCATCGGGGCTTGTAAAGACGTACAATAGAAGTATCAATTATTGGGGGACTTTTATGGCCAAAAAAATTATTTTTCTGGATGTAGACGGAACATTAGTGGATTACCATGGTCGTATTCCCGAATCAGCAATTACTGCTATCCGCAAAGCGCGTGAAAAAGGGAATCAGGTCTATGTCTGTACGGGTAGAAGCCGGGCGGAAATGCAGGCTGAGATTTGGGAAATAGGCATTGATGGGATGATTGGCGGCAATGGCTCTTATGTTGAACACAATGGCAAAGTGATTATGCACCAGACGATTTCAAAAGAAGATGCCAAAGCCATTGTTGACTGGCTGCATGAACGAGGTCTGGAGTTCTACTTGGAATCAAATAACGGACTCTTTGCTTCTGAAAACTTTAAAGAAGCTGCTCGTCCGGTCATGCGGCAATATGCGCTTCGTAAAGGAAAAGCAGAAGCAGAAGTGGAACATATGGAAGCAGAGGACGCATTTCATGGCTTAATTTATGGCGGTGAACTCTACCGCAATGATTTGAATAAAGTGAGTTTTATTCTTAACACTTACCAAGACCACTTGGATTCAGCAGAAGCTTTTCCTCATCTCAAAGCCGGAACATGGGGCGGCCGAGGTGAAACAGCTTTATTTGGCGATCTTGGCGTTAAGGATATTACCAAGGCGCATGCAATTGATGTTCTTTTGAAACACTTGCAGGCTGATAGGAAGGACACCATTGCTTTTGGCGATGCCAAGGTTGATATTCCAATGTTGGAATACTGTGAAATCGGTGTTTCTATGGGAAATGGCGGACCAGAAATTCTTGCTATGGCAGACATGGTAACAGATGATGTTGAAGAAAACGGACTTTACAATGCCTTTGAGACCTTAGGGCTGATTTAGTAAAGATAATACCGCAATTTTTGTTGTGGTATTTGTTTATTATAGGGGTAGCAGATGAAGAAGATATTATACTTAACGGATCTTTATTATAAGGCTAAAGGCAGAAATTATTATGAAGAGGATATTTATATCGCGGGTAGATTGAAGGATTATTTTGATGTCGTGCTATGTCACCCGAAAAATTCGGAAAGTTTTGAAAATGATGTTGATTTAATTATTTTTAGAAATACAGGCGGAGTAAGCGGTTTTAAAGAAATTTATAATAAATTTATTGAGAGAGTTCATTCAAATAACCTAAATACTTTTAATAATTTTTCTGGAAAAGCAGATATGAGGGGAAAGCAGTATTTAATCGATTTAACAAAATTAGCTTACCCTGTTATTCCAACTGTAGATAAGCTAGCTGACCTTTCCTTATTACCAGAAAGTTCTGTTTACCTTGTGAAGCCAAAAGATGGAGCAGACTCTATTGGACTTGAATTCGTTGAGAATGCTGACTTAAGAAATAAAACGTTTTCTGATGGAGAATTTTTGATTCAACCAGCTATCGACTTTGAATATGAAGTTTCATTTTATTTTATAAATAATAAATTTGAATATGCTCTGTACGCAGCAGATAAGTCAGAAAGGTGGAAATTAAAGCAATATGATGCTTCAAAGGCAGATGTAGAGTTTGCTGAGAAATTCATTGCCTGGAACGATATAAAAAATGGTATTCAAAGGGTTGATGCCTGACGAACGAAAGAGGGGGAACTTCTTCTAGTTGAATTAGAAGATTTAAATCCTTATTTATCAATCTTGGAGCTTGACAGCATTTTACGAGATAATTTTATTAAAGATTTTATAAAAGCGATCGAAGAAGTTCTTTAAGTCGTATTATAATACAAGGAATGCGTTTTATATTATTGGTTTTTGTCTGATTTTAACGATATAATATTATTAAGAATCATCAATGAGGAGGTTTTTATGTTACACAAAAATTTAAAGCCATTTCCTGACCATTTTTTGTGGGGCGCTTCTACATCAGCATACCAAGTTGAAGGTGCTGCTTTAGAGGATGGCAAAGGTCCGTCCTGCCAAGATGTGAAAGAGATTCCTGCAGGAACAGCTGATCTGTCGGTTTCAGTTGACCATTATCACCATTATAAAGAAGATATTGCTCTAATGGCAGAAATGGGCTTCAAATCTTATCGTTTTTCGATTTCCTGGACACGGGTTTTGCCAAATGGAACAGGCGAGGTCAATCCAAAAGGGCTTGAATTCTACAATAATTTGATTGATGAATGTTTGAAATACGATATTGAGCCAATCGTGACCATGTTCCACTTCGATATGCCGGCGGCGCTTGATGAGCGCGGGTCTTGGTCGACGCATGATTCTGTTGATTGGTTTGCAGAATATGCGCGTGTTTTATTTGAAAACTTTGGTGACCGCGTCAAATACTGGTTGACAATCAATGAGCAAAATATGTTAACATTGGTTGGTCCAGTCATCGGTACCCTTCATGTGCCGGAAGGGACAACTAATCTCACTAAGGAAATTTACCAGCAAAATCACCACCAATTGGTTGCGCAGGCCAAAGCCATGCAGCTTTGTCATGAAATGCTTCCTGACGCTAAGATTGGCCCGGCACCGAATATTTCTCTGGTTTACCCAGCTTCTTCAAAACCAGAAGATATTATTGCCGCTCAGAACTTCAATGCTCTGCGTAATTGGCTTTATTTAGACGCTTATGTTTTTGGTGAATATAACAATTTAGCCTTGGCATATTTGGAAGAAAATGATGCTTTGCCAACAGTTACTGACGAAGATCGCACTATCATGAAAGCAGCTAAACCTGACTTTATCGGCTTCAACTATTACAACACAGCGACTGTTGAAGCTTCTGACGGCAGCGAAGCAGCGGGAGCTAATGGTGACCAACAATCTAATCAAACTTTCCCAGGTTTTGCTAAGAGCGTGGATAATCCAAATCTTGTTAAAACTGAATTTGGCTGGGAAATTGACCCTGTCGGCTTCCGTGCAACCGTTCGTGAAATGTACAGCCGTTATCGTTTACCGCTTTTAGTAACTGAAAACGGTCTCGGTGCCTATGATACTTTAACTGAAGACGGCAAGATTCACGACAATTACCGCATCGAATATCTTCGCCAGCATATTGCCCAAATTCAATTGGCTATTTCTGATGGTGTTGATATGCTTGGCTATAATCCATGGTCGGCAATCGACCTTATTTCAACACACGAAGGTATCCGTAAACGTTATGGCTTTATCTACGTTGACCGTACAGATGAAGAAGTTGGCAGTCTTAAGCGTTACCGCAAAGATTCTTTCTTCTGGTACCAAAAAGTTATCGCTACTAACGGTCAGGATCTAAAGGACTGACAGGACAGAAAAAATCTATCTGATTCTTAAAGTAACAATTCAAAAAATCATGGCAGAAATTTGCCATGATTTTTTGAAGGATACAAAGCCGATTCATATTGTCAGCTTTGTTTCTGCTTGAAGCCGCATCAGCTGCCGCCTTTTACTGCAGGATTGACTGAGATGTTTTATCTGTACAAAGGCTGAAATTGATTTTTTAGCCCTGATGACAGAAAAATCCGATTATCTTTAGTGACGGCAAGTCCTTCAATATGAGATGTTTCATTAATCGTTTGAAGAACCTCAATTAACGGCAGTCCAAATAAGCGTGTTGTCCAGATTTCACAGTCCACAGACTGGCTGGCAATAATGGTCAGACTGGCCATGTCTGTTTCAATCGGGTAACCGGTTCGGCGGTCAAAAATATGATGATAATCATTTTCACCAATTTTCAGATGCCGTTCATAAATCCCTGAAGTGACGACAGACTTGTTTTTGATCGTTACAATTCCAAGATTGTTGCCGCGAGGCTGTTTGGGATTTTGGATACCGATGTGCCAAGAACCGTCTGAACGCCTGCTGTTTTGACCATGAACCAGTACATTGCCGCCGAGGTTAATAAGGGCTGAGTTAATACCATCTTCAGCCAGATAGGTGATTATTTTATCTGCTATATAACCTTTGGCTAATGCACCTAAGTCTATTTTCATTCCTTTTTCGGTTAAAAAAACACTTTGCTTTTCTCTGTTAAGCAAAATTTTCTCAGGGGATGTTAAAGGCAGACGGGCCTCAATCTCTGCCGCTGAGGGTTTACGAGCATCAGAAAAACCGATATGCCACAAGTCAACAAGCGGTCCTAAGGCAATATTCAGATTGGACGGACTTGCCACACTATGCTTTTTGCCCAGAGCGATCAGTTCAAAAAGTTCAGGATGCACAGTCAATGATTTGACTCCGGCGTTTCGGTTAAGAGCCATTAATTCTGAACGTTCATCATTGGCACTAAAACGCTGATTATAGATGTCCAGCAGCTGACAGACTTTTACAATCTGTTCTCGAGCTCCAGGGGAGTCAATCTGGATATCGATCTGTGTCCCCATCATTTTTAAACTATGACTGACTTGCATTATCCCTCCCAACTAAGATACAGAGCCCGTCAAAAGAGCAAAGCAAAAATAGAAGCCTGACCGCTGAGTCACTAAAGACCCAAGGGAGGGCTATCTTTTTTGCACAGCTCTTAGGGCGTGTTCAATTCATCAAGATACAGAGCCCGTTAAAAACGCAAAAGGAAAATAGGAGACAGACCGATGAATCCAAAAAGATTCGAGGTAAGGCTATCTTTTTCCCGCAGCGTTTAGGGCGTGTTCAATTCACAAGATACAAAGCCCGTTAAAAACGCAAAAGGAAAATGGCGGTAAGTCCGAAATCTCTGATTTCGCAGACGCACCTCTGCCAAGACGACTAGAAGGGTGCAACAAAAATTTAAGCTTTCAAAGTCGTCTCAGGTCTGTTCAATAGAACGCTAGTCACTTAGTAGCACTTTGTTCTCTTTTTCAAAGCTTTAAACTGCCTTGCGGAGGTGGAACGACGAACTCCATAGTTAGGGTTACATCCCACTTCCAAACATCTCAATCTTTGGCATGATTCTATTAAGATGCTTTTATTTCCTTTTTATTTCTCCGTGCGGATAATAGCTGCCTTCCGGAAGATCATTGATAAAGACATGAATAGCCTCTTTGGGCGCTTTGGCAACACGGGCAACAACTTCAGTTACTTCACGAGCAAGTTCAATTTTCTGAGCCTCAGTTCGGCCTTCAAACAAATCGATTTTTACAAACGGCATAAATAGACCTCCAATTAAGATACAAAGCCCGTTAAAAGAGCAAAGCGAAAATAGAAGCCTGACCGCTGAGTCACTAAAGACTCAAGGGAGGGCTATCTTTTTTGCACAGCTCTTAGGGCGTGTTCAGTTTAACTTACTTTAACTAAAACGACACAACAGCTTGATTTGCTGTTTTCTTCTTGTTTGTCACTTTATTATAGCACAAAAACGCTGGGACTGCCTTAGAGCTCAGGTCAGAGATAGGAAAACTGATAAATCTGATGCCAAATCCTCTCTTTTATGTTAAAATAAATAGGATATTAATAGAAGGCAGGAAAAGTTAGGCTTGGCGCAGTTATATTATAAATACGGGACTATGAATTCGGGAAAAACGATTGAAATTTTAAAAGTTGCTCATAATTACGAGGAGCAGGGCAAACCTGTTGTTATTATGACATCAGCACTTGATACCCGAGATGGTTTCGGCTTTGTTTCCAGCCGTATCGGTATGCGAAGAAAAGCTATGCCTATTACTGCGGATACAGATATTTTTGCTTATATAGCCAATCTTGCCCAGCCTCTTTATTGTGTTCTGATTGATGAATGCCAGTTTTTAAGCAAAAACAATGTCTATGATCTGGCCCGCGTAGTAGATGAGCTGGCTATACCTGTTATGGCTTTCGGTTTGAAAAATGATTTTCAGAATGAATTATTTGAAGGATCCAAGTATTTACTTCTTCTGGCTGATAAAATTGAGGAAATCAAGACAATCTGCCAGTTCTGCTCGAAAAAGGCCACTATGGTTCTGAGGATTGAAAACGGCCGGCCGGTCTATGACGGGGAACAGATTCAGATAGGCGGGAGTGAAAGTTATATACCTGTCTGCCGCAAGCACTATTTTCATCCGGAAATCAGGGTTGACATTAAAGAGTGAGCGGACAGCTCTTGCTGTAAAGCATCTTTTTATAAAATATTAGGCTAAATAAAGTGAGGATAAATAAGAATGACCATTTATGAACAGTTGCAAGCTGTTGAAGATCGTTATGAGGAATTAGGCGAGCTGCTCAGCGATCCTGATGTGGTTGCTGATACTAAGCGTTTTATGGCTCTGTCCCGGGAAGAAGCGGACAGCAGAGATACTGTAGCGGTCTACCGTGATTATAAGCGAACTTTAAAGGATATCGCTGATGCTCAGGAAATGATAAAAGAAGCGGCTGGCGATCCTGATTTGCTTGATATGGCCAAGGAAGAACTGGCCGAAGCTAAAGCAGCAAAAGAAGATTATGAGGAAAAGCTGAAATTTTTGCTTTTGCCTAAAGATCCAAATGATAATAAGAATATCATTCTTGAAATTCGGGGCGCTGCCGGAGGTGATGAGGCCGCTCTTTTTGCCGGCGACTTGCTTAATATGTACCAGAAATACGCCGAGAACCAAGGCTGGAAATTTGAAGTAATGGAACTGTCAGTCAATGGTGTTGGCGGAATTAAGGAGGTCATTGCAATGATTTCCGGCCAAGCAGTTTATTCCAAATTGAAATATGAATCAGGGGCTCACCGTGTTCAGAGGGTACCGGTAACAGAAAGCCAAGGGCGTGTTCATACGTCAACAGCTACTGTACTGGTCATGCCTGAAGTAGAAGAAGTTGACTATGACATCGATCCAAAAGATCTTCGCATTGATATCTATCATGCTTCCGGTGCAGGCGGTCAAAATGTTAATAAGGTGGCTACGGCGGTTCGGATTGTCCATCTTCCCACCAATATTAAAGTTGAAATGCAGGAAGAACGGACACAGCAAAAAAACCGGGATAAAGCAATGAAAATTATCAGAGCCCGGGTGGCTGACCATTTTGCGCAGATTGCTCAAAATGAGCAGGATGCAGAGCGGAAATCGACTATCGGTACCGGCGACCGTTCAGAACGCATCCGGACTTATAATTTTCCGCAGAACCGTGTAACCGACCATCGTATCGGCCTGACCCTGCAAAAGCTGGACAGCATCTTATCCGGTAAACTGGACGAGGTCATTGATGCCTTGGTTCTCTTTGATCAGACGCAAAAATTAGAGGCTGTTCAGCAAAAATGAATTATGCACAGCTTTTCAGACATTATCAGAAACGATTGGCGGCTCTTGATGAAGAGGAAGATGCCTTGCTCTATGTGTTTAAGGAATTAAAAGATTGGTCCAATTTAGACATAGCCCTTAACCAAAATCAAGATGTTTCTCCTGAGGATGCTGCACTTCTTAAGGATATATACCAGAAGCTGTCGGCTCATGTGCCGCCCCAGTACATTACAGGAAGAGCTTATTTTGGCAAGCTCTGCTTAGCTGTAGATAAGCGTGTGCTGATCCCCAGACCGGAAACAGAAGAATTGACCGCCTTGATTTTATCAGAAAATGACAAGCATCCTCTTTCTGTTTTAGATATCGGAACCGGCAGCGGGGCTATCGCACTGTGCTTAAAATCAGCTCGGCCGGCTTGGAGGGTAATGGCATCGGATATTTCACCTGACGCTTTAGCTGTAGCAAAAGGGAACGCTGATTTTTATCAGATGGCCTTAGATTTTGCTGAGTCTGATGTTTTTAGTGCCATTTCAGCTTCTTTTGATATCATTGTTTCTAACCCCCCTTATATTGCTGAGTCGGATCGAAAGGAAGTGGCGGCCAATGTTTTGCTGTCTGAACCCCATAGCGCTTTATTTGCAGAAGAAGATGGTTTAGCTCTTTACCGCCGTATCATACACGGTGCCGGCAGCCATTTGAGTGAAGCTGGGAAACTCTATCTGGAGATAGGCTGGAAGCAAGGGGAAAAAGTCAGAGCGCTTCTGACAGACGCTTTTCCGCAAAAGCGCGTGAGAATTCTACAGGATAGTTTTGGGAAAGATAGGATGGCTGCGGTGGATGATGGATGACATAAAAAAAGTACTGCAAGAAGGCGGAGCTGTTATTCTGCCGACAGAAACTGTTTACGGTATCTTTGCTCAGGCTTTGGATCAAGCGGCTGTGCGCTGGGTTTATCAGCTGAAAAAACGCCCGCAGGCTAAAGCGATGAACCTGAATGTTGCTAGTTTAAAAGAGATTTTGGCTTATTCCCAAAATCAGCCTCCCTATCTGGAAAAACTCTATCGGTCTTTTTTACCCGGTCCTCTGACTATTATCCTAGAAGCTAATGCTAAGGTACCGCCCTGGATTAATTCCGGCGGCAGGTCTGTTGGTTTCCGTGTTCCCAGACATGCTGCAACGCTGGAGCTTATTCGTGAGACAGGTCCCCTGATTGGCCCGTCAGCTAATTTGTCAGGAGATGAAAGCGGCAAAACTTTTAGTCAGATCAGCCATAATTTCAATCAGCAGCTTATCGGCCTGACAGATGATAGTGCTATTAGCGGTCTTGATTCGACTGTTCTTGATTTATCAGGCGGTCCTGCTAAGATCCTGCGTCAGGGTGCCCTCACTCAGGCTGACCTCTTGGCTGCTGTACCAGAAATACCGTTTGAAACCAGATAATTAAATTGAACACGCCCTAAGAGCTGTGCAAAAAAGATAAATTTCCTTGTTTCTAAAGAAACATCGTCAATTTCCTATTTTTGCTTTGCTCTTTAAACGGGCTTTGTATCTTGTGAATTGAACACGGCCTAAACGCTGCGGGAAAAAGATGTCCTGACCTAGAATTGGGCAATTCGTCAGTCAGTCCCCTATTTTCCTTTTGCGTTTTTGACGGCCTTTGTATCTTGTGAATTGAACACGGCCTAAGCTCTTTGCAAAAAAGACAAAACTTCCTAGAAACTGAGGTTTCTTCGTCAGTTTTCCTATTTTTGCTGTGAGCTTTAACCGGCCTTTGTATCTTGATAAAAGGAGAAAGCATGAATTTTGATAAGGAAAATAATCAAGCATATGATAAAGAACTGTGGGAAGCTATTCAGGCAGAAGAAGTGCGTCAGCAAAATAATATTGAGCTGATTGCTTCAGAAAATATTGTCTCACAGGCTGTTATGGCAGCGCAGGGATCTGTTTTAACCAATAAATATGCTGAAGGCTATCCGGGAAGACGTTATTATGGCGGAACGGACTGTGTCGATATTGTGGAAAATTTGGCTATAGAACGTGCTAAGGCGCTGTTTGGGGCCGGATTTGCCAATGTCCAGCCTCACTCAGGCAGTCAGGCTAATGCTGCAGCTTATATGGCTTTGCTGCAGCCTGGCGATACGGTTCTTGGAATGGACTTAGCTGCCGGTGGACATTTGACCCACGGTTCACCTGTCAGTTTTTCCGGGAAAACTTATCATTTTGTAGCTTATACTGTTAATCCGGAGACAGAAGAAATTGATTATGAAGAACTGCTGGCTATTGCAGAAAAGACGCAGCCCAAGATGATTGTAGCAGGGGCATCGGCTTACTCTCGCATTATAGATTTTCAAAAATTTAGGGAGGTGGCAGACCGTGTCGGCGCATATTTAATGGTTGATATGGCCCATATTGCCGGTTTGGTCGCTTCGGGACATCATCCCAGTCCTATTCCTTATGCTCATGTGACAACCAGCACGACCCACAAGACCTTGCGCGGACCGCGCGGCGGATTGATTTTAACCGATGATCCGGAGATTGCTAAGAAAATTAATTCTGCTGTTTTTCCGGGTCTTCAAGGCGGTCCGTTAATGCACATTATTGCTGCTAAGGCGGTGGCCTTTAAAGAAGCTTTGGATCCCGCTTTTAAACGCTATGGTGAATCTGTCATCGAAAATGCTCAGGCTATGGCTGACGTTTTTCGGGCGCATGATGATTTTCATGTCATTTCAGGTGGGACAGACAATCATGTTTTCTTAGTCGATGTGACAAAAGTTGTTGAAAATGGCAAAGCAGCACAGAATATTCTTGAAAGTGTTAATATTACTTTGAATAAGAACTCTATCCCATTTGAAAAGCTGTCTCCTTTTAAAACCTCCGGAATCCGTATCGGTTCACCGGCTATTACCAGCCGCGGCATGGGTGTCAGCGAGTCACGCCGCATTGCTGAACTTATGATTGAAACACTGGAAAATCATGAGAATGAAGCTGTTTTGAAGGCTGTGCGCCAAGAAATCAAGGGCATAACTGATGCCTTCCCTTTGTATGGAAAATAAGCAAATGATGGACCTTTATATTAAAGAGCTTGCCATTCACCAGTTTACACCTAACGATACAGACCTTCTTTTAGCTGATAAGCCGCTGGATATCAGCCCTTTGCTTGAAACTTATTTCAGCAAAAAATTAGCCAAGGTTTTTTCCGATGAGGCTAAGCGCGGCCGCTTGACAGAGGATAATCCCTTCTTTAAACTGCTGACTGCTGATTTTTTAGAGTCATCTGTTAAGATTGCACAATCCTGGCGCCAAGCTTTTCTTATTTCAGAAAATCAAAAAACCTGTGATTTGGTTTTCATTCGTTTTGAAAAAGAGGGGACTGAACACTTTGCTTTTCTGCGCCTGACTTTAAAAGAAAGCTTGACGCATCTGGCTGGCCAGTCTGACTCCCCTATTGCCTTGACGCAAAATACCCTGCCCGGTGCCGGTCAGGCTCCTGATGAAGCCTTAGTGCTCAACCAGAAGACAGGACGTTATTACTTGATTGAGAAACGTATAAAGCATGATGGCAGTTTTGTTCATTACTTTTCAGAACAGCTCCTGCAGGTTCAGCCGGAAGCCTCGGTTAAAAAATCTCTTAAAGTGGTTGAGCAAACAGCTAAAAAAGTGGCTGATGATTTTCGGCAGGATGACTTTGCTTTTCAGTCTAAAATGAAGACAGCTATTTATAATCATTTGGAGGAGCAGGAGCTAGAGCCGGAAAAATTGGCCAATCAGCTTTTCGAAGATAATCTGACTGCCCGGCTGACCTTTGTTGATAATCTAAAAGAGCAAATTCCTGAGCCCATCAAACTGACTGATATTGATTATTCCAAACAGAGTAAAAAACTTTCCAGTCAGAAGTTATCTCTGTCTAACGGTATTGAGCTGATTGTTCCCAATCGAGTATACCAAGATGCTGATAGTGTTGAATTTATACAAAATCAGGACGGAACTTACTCCATACTGATTAAGAACATAGAAGATATCCAAAACAAATAAATATTATGTTTAAAACGATACGACGTCTTATTATCCTTCTCTTTCTTATTTTTTGTGCCTATCAATTTTATGTGATTCACCGCAATGTTCACCGGGTTTTAAGCTATCAGAAGATGGTTGAAACCACATTGGCAGAAAATGATACCGATGCTAATGTAGAGTTAGTTTTGGCCATGATTTATACAGAAACTAAGGGAGGAGAAGATGATGTTATGCAGTCCAGTGAAAGCTCAGACGGCATGACCAATTCCATAAAGGACAGCAAAACCAGTATACAGCAGGGTGTCACCTTGCTTTCTGAGAACATTGAACTGGCTAAGGAAGCAAAAGTTGATTCCTGGACAGCAGTGCAGGCCTATAATTTCGGGACAGCCTATATTGATTATATCGCTAAACACGGCGGCAAAAACACCATTGAGCTGGCAAAGACTTATTCACGAGATGTTGTCGCTCCGAGTTTAGGCAATACAAGCGGCGAAACTTATTTTTATCATCACCCTTTAGCCTTAATTTCCGGAGGTCAGCTGTATAAAAACGGGGGCAATATTTATTATTCCCGTGAAGTCCGCTTTAATCTTTATCTCATCAGGATAATGAGCTGGTTTTAGAAAAGGATTTTATGAAAATGCTGCGTATCTATTTCAAGGGCTACCTTAAGGAAACAATCTTAGGGCCCCTTTTTAAATTATTAGAAGCTGCTTTTGAGCTGTCTGTTCCACTGATTATAGCTGAAATTGTTGATCATATTATCCCTGCCGGGGATAAAAAACAGCTCTATATCATGCTTTTTGTCTTATTTCTTTTTGCCAGTGTCGGTATCGTTGTGTCTATCACCGCTCAGTATTTTTCCGCGAAAGCAGCAGTCGGTTTTACCAAACAGATGACCGAGAATCTCTTTAGTAAGGTCATAAGCCTGAGTCAAAAAGAAAGGGACGAGGTAGGGACAGACAGCCTGGTCGCACGCCTGACCAGCGACAGTTTTCAAATCCAAACCGGCATCAATCAATTCCTTCGTTTATTTTTACGGGCACCGATTATTGTATGCGGGGCTGTCATCATGTCCTTTATTATCAGTCCCAGAATAGCTCCTTATTTTGTGGGAATGGTTATCCTGCTGGTTGTCCTTGTTTCTCTCATATCCGGTTTGCTGGGACCTGTTTATACTAAAATCAGGCAGGCTACTGACAAGTTGGTCAGTCTGACACGTCAGCAAATGCAAGGGGTCCGTGTCATCAGAGCGTTTAATCAAACAGAAAATGAAGAAAAGGACTTTGCGGCTCTTAATGAAGACTACACTAAACTGCAGATTCGAGCCGGACGCTTATCCAGCATGATGACACCTCTTACCTTCTTGACCGTCAATATTGCCTTGATTTTGGTGATTTACCAAGGCGGTTGGTCTATTGAAAATCGACTTCTGTCTCAAGGACAGCTGATTGCTCTGATTAATTATCTTTTGCAAATTTTGACCGAACTCCTAAAGACAACCCTGCTGGTTGCTTCTTTAAATCAAGCGCTTATCAGCGCCGGCCGGATCAGGGATGTATTAGGCAAGGTTTCTGAGGCTGTCGATGCACCGCTGGAACAAAATTTAAGTGATGATAATCTGGCTTTAGCTGTGCACAATCTGTCTTTTACTTATCCCCGAGCGTCCTCACCAGCTTTAGAGGATATTAACTTTGAAGTGAAAACTGGCGGTTTTTTGGGGATAATCGGCGGAACCGGTTCTGGGAAAACAAGCCTGATTCAGCTTCTCGTCCATCTCTACCGTCCCCAAAGCGGCAGTCTGAAACTTTTCCATCAAAAAAGATCCCCTAAAAACTTATCGGAATGGCGGCAGTGGGTGGGACTTGTGCCGCAAAAAGCCGAACTGTTCCAGGGGACGGTCCGTTCCAATTTGCTCTTAGGACAAAGTCGAAAAATAAGCGACAAAGAGCTTTGGCAAGCCTTATCTATAGCTCAGGCCAGTGATTTTATCAAGGCATTAGATCTGCAGCTAGACAGTCCGATCGCTGCTTTTGGCCGTAATTTTTCAGGCGGCCAGCGCCAGCGTCTGACAATAGCGCGAGCAATCCTCGGCCGCCCACCTTTTCTTATTTTAGATGATGCGACCTCTGCGCTCGATTATTTGACTGAAAGCCGTCTTCTGTCTGCGCTTAAAGAAAATCTGACCAACACCACACTTATCATGGTCTCTCAGCGCACAGGCAGTTTAAAAACAGCAGATAGTATTTTACTTCTGGATAAGGGCAGGCAAGCTGCTTTTGGCAGTCACAGGGATTTACTCAATCAAAGTCAGGTATACCGTGCTATTCATCTTTCGCAGCATCGGGCGTAATAGTGAAGTCAATTTTATTTTGAAACTTACAGGGACATAAGTTAAAACTATCCGGTGAATGGATTACAACTTGAACTTGGGAATCGGCAAAAGGGGAATCTTACAGTCTGATGCTCTGTGAGCATAAACCATCTAGAACCAAGCGGTTTAGAGCCGGCTCCTTATTTCTCCTTTTGGTGTTCTTCACGCCCTTTGTGTTGGAAATGAGTAAGCCTTAAGAGCTGTGGGCTGATGTCATCCAGTGGATGATTTCAGCCCGAACCCAAAAACGGGAGAGTGAGGGGCTGGAAATCTGTATCATTACTTAGTTACCGTCAGCCGTAAACGTCTGAAAGCAGACAAAATCCTAGCCTCCCAAGTCATTGTTTGTAGTATAAACAGGACGCAGTAGCCTAGCGGCATTTTAGTCGCTTTTTCAAAGCTTTAAAATGTCTGCTAGGCTTTGCAGGGGCGAGACATCGAACTTTATGGTCTGGGGTTCTGTCTCGCTCCTTAGTCGTTCTGGCAGGGGTGCGTCTGCGAAATCAGAGATTTCGGACTTACCGCCATTTTTGCTTTGCTCTTTTAACGGGCTTTGTATCTTATTGAATTGAACACGCTCTAAGAGCTGTGCAAAAAAGATAGCCCTCCCTTGAGTCTTTAGTGACTCGGCGGTCAGGATTCTATTTTTGCTTTGCTCTTTTAACGGGCTTTGTATCTTAAGGTTAGTAGGTGGAGATGAAAGCTAGAGACAGCAGAAAAACACGTCAGCGTTTGGCGTCAGAGTTTGGAAAGCAAAAATCTTTACTTGTTTTTGCACTTTTGGGGACTGTTGTGCAGGTTGTTCTGACCGTTTATTTGCCGCTTTTAATTGGGAGAGCAGTTGATTTGGTTGTACAGCTCCAGACTGTCAGCGAACTTATCCCGCTTTTAATAAAAATGGCTCTTGTTATTGGGCTGAATACCTTGATCCAATGGCTGAATCCGCTTCTTTATAACCGACTGGTCTTCAACTATACTTACAGTCTACGTCAACGTGTTATGCAAAAACTGAATCAGATGCCGATTGCTTTCTTGGATAAGAGAAGCGTAGGTGATTTGGTCAGCCGAGTGACAACAGACACTGAACAGCTCAGCAACGGTTTGCTGATGGTTTTTAATCAGCTTTTTCTGGGAGTCTTGACCATTATCGTTACCATTATCACCATGGCAGATATTGATGGGCTGATGCTTGTTTTGGTCTTGATTTTGACTCCTTTATCTCTCTTTTTGGCTCGTTTTATTGCTGCTAAGTCCTACCATTTTTTTCAAACGCAGACTGCAGCACGGGGAGAACAGACACAATTTATTGAGGAAATGCTTACTCAGGAAAGTCTTTTACAGGCTTTCAATGCTCAAGAAGAGACCCTGTCACGTTTTAAAGAAATTAACAATCGGTATGCAAACTATTCTCAGGCGGCTATTTTTTATTCTTCCACCGTTAATCCTGCCACTCGCTTTGTTAACAGCCTTATTTATGCCCTCCTGACAGGAGTAGGAGCGTTTCGTATCATGGCAGGTGTATTTACTGTGGGGGAACTGGTAACTTTTCTGAACTATGTTAACCAATATACTAAGCCTTTTAATGATATCTCGTCGGTTCTGTCTGAAATGCAGAGTGCCCTTGTCTGTGCTGAGCGTTTATACGGCATTATTGACGAAGAAGCATCTCCTATGCTTGGGACAAAAAATCTGGCTGCAGAGAAAATCAAAGGGGAAATTGTTTTTTCTGATCTTTCTTTTGGCTACCATTCCAGTCAAACATTGATCAAAAAGCTTAACTTGACGATTCCGGCCCAGTCCAAGATTGCTGTTGTTGGTCCGACAGGAGCCGGTAAATCAACGCTGATTAATCTTTTAATGCGTTTTTACGATGCAGACAGCGGGAGCATTTATTTGGACGGTGTCCCTATTCAAGATTATTCTGTTTCTGATTTACGCCAGCAAATTGGAATGGTTTTGCAGGAGAGCTGGTTGAAAACAGCGACTATTCATGATAATATCGCTTACGGTCAGCCCAATGCGAGCAGAG
Source organism: Streptococcus huangxiaojuni (assembly GCF_040930515.1). NCBI lineage: Bacteria > Bacillati > Bacillota > Bacilli > Lactobacillales > Streptococcaceae > Streptococcus > Streptococcus huangxiaojuni. Next base: position 15,941 of record NZ_JBFQEG010000023.1, on the reverse strand, counting down.
AAGAAGTGGTAGCAGCCGCTAAAGCAGCCAAAGCAGACTTTTTTATTGAACAGCTCCCGCAAAAATATGAGACGTTTTTGGCAGACGGGGGCTCCTCGCTTTCACAGGGACAGCGTCAGCTTCTGACTATTGCCAGAGTATTTATCAAACAGCCGAAAATTCTAATTTTAGATGAGGCGACGTCGGCGATTGACACTCGAACTGAATTGTTAATCCAAGAAGCATTGTCTCAGCTGATGGAAGGACGGACAAGTTTTATTATTGCTCATCGGCTGTCAACCATTCGCTCTGCTGACCTCATCTTGGTGATGTCGAAAGGCAATGTTGTTGAAATGGGAAAACATGGCGATTTAATGCAGCAAAAAGGACTGTATTATCAAATGTATTCAGCTCAGCAAGTCTAATCTAAGTCAAGCTGTTTTTACGAATCTTTCGGCTGGTATTGACAGGGAATTTTTAAATTGTAGCAGCAGCTCATAACGTTGTATGTCACTATTTGCTTTATTGACTACCGCACTCCAAATTAGTATAATAAATAAGAATTTTGAAAAGGAGGACAGCCAATTATGCCGCTATCTATTTCTAAAGCAGAAATGGAAGAAATGCAAGCGTTTGTCAAGCACAGCCACCGTGTCGATTTATCGGCTTATATGCTGGAGTTAGAACCTGAAAAGCGTGCGCTTATGCTTAGATTCTTCTCGAAAGAGCAGTTGGCAGAACTTTTTGCTGAACTGCCTGCTGAGGACAAAATTAATCTTATTGAAAGCTTAGCACAGGTTGATCTTCCGGATATTTTGGCGGAATTAGACTCAGATGAACTGGTAGACAGTTTGCAGGAGTTGCCTTCTAATTTAGTGACGAAGCTCCTTTTACATATTCCAGAAAACCGCCGTCAGGTGATTAATCGTCTTTTGAATTATCCTGAGGACAGTGTAGGAAGTCTGATGAGTGCTGATTATATTGCTGTCCGAAAGAGAGCTAAAGTATCTGAGGTTTTAGAAAAATTAAAAATGTCAACCGCCGGACACGAGCACCTCAATACAATTTTTGTGATTGATGATGAGCGGCGTTTAAATGGTCATTTGTACTTAGCTGACTTGCTGAGGCTGGATACAGAAGACCTTTCATCAATTATTCATTGGCGGCCCTTAACTGTCACAACCGGTGCGGATCAGGAAGAAGCAGCAAAGCTCTTCCATAAGTACTCACTTTTAGTTTTGCCGGTCTGTGACAGCGAGCAGCGGTTAGTAGGTATTATCACTGCAGATGATATTTTTGAGGTTATTTCGGAAGAAATCTATGAAGATTATGCTTTGATGCAGGGGATGGCACCAAGTGAGAACTCTTATTTAGAAACTTCGGTCATCACTTTAGCCAAAAAAAGAATTGTCTGGCTGCTTTTCCTGATGCTGTCAGCAACGGTGACCGGAGGGATTATTGAGCATTATGAAGCTGTTCTGTCTACAGCAGTTGCCTTAACAGCTTTTATTCCCATGCTTATGGACAGCGGCGGAAACTCAGGTTCACAGTCTTCAACTTTAATTATTCAGTCGCTGGCCTTAGATGAATTAGACTTTTCAGACAGCCTGCGTGTTGTTTGGAAAGAATTTCGTGTCGGTCTTCTTGTTGGAACTGTTTTAGCCATAGTAAATATTTTGCGAATGTTCCTGTTTACTGATACTGATTTTCTTGTGATGCTGACCGTAAGTGTTACGCTTTTACTGACTATTATTTTAGCAAAACTGGTCGGAGGGATTCTGCCTCTTCTGGCTAAAAAATTAAAGCAGGATCCGGCTGTCATGGCAGGACCTCTTGTCACTACAATCGTAGATGCCTGTGCCTTGCTTATTTATTTTAAGGTCGCACAGATTCTAATTGGTCTGTAAAATAAAATGTGCAACAGTCAAAAAGAGAGCGGAATATGAATCGATAGATGTCAAAATCGATTCATATTCCGCTCTTTTGTTTACTTATTTTTTGAGGCAGACTCAAAGTGTTGACGAACAATCGGAGCAGTCTCTTTGCCAAACAAACGAATTGCTTCCAAGGTTTTTTCATGCGGCATTGAACCGATTGGCAGATGGAGCATAAATCGATTCAGCTGCAAATGATTGACCAGACCAATGATTTTGTCAGCAACCTCTTGAGGATTGCCGACAAACATTGCCCCTTCAGGTCCGACAGAGTCCAAATATTGCTTTTTAGTCATTTCTGACCAATGCGGCCGGTCCTTAGCAATATTATCAACCATCTGTTTTGTTGCATGGAAGTAATGATCGATTGCTCCTTGGCTGTCTTTTTCAATCCAGCCCCAAGAATGAGTTGCTACCTTCAGCTGTTCTGGTGAATGTCCGTGACGGGCACCAATTTCTTTGTAAATATTGACCAATTGCCCAAAATGTTTTGGATTGCCGCCAATAGTGGCATAAGCGATAGGTAGGCCCTGTTCTGCAATGCGGACAGTTGAATCCAGGTGACCTCCAGTTGCAATCCACAGCGGTAAATCTTTTTGAACAGCTCTCGGATAGACCGGGCGATGGTCTACCGTCTGCGTAAAGTTTCCCTTCCATTTTAAATCTGTATTTTCCTTAATGGTCAGGAGCATATCTAATTTTTCATTAAACAAGGCATCGTAATCAGCTAACTGATAGCCAAATAGGGGAAACGATTCAACAAAGGAACCTCGGCCTGCCATAATTTCTGCACGGCCGTTTGACAGGGCATCAATCGTGGCAAACTGCTGATAAACTCGAACTGGGATCACTGGATGACAAAATTGTGACGGCACTTGATAATCGAATATGCTCAGTCTTTACGGCTCCAGCAGCTAAGATAATCTCAGGAGCAGAAACAGCAAAATCTTCTCGGTGATGTTCACCAACAGCATAGATATCTAAACCAACTTGATCGGCCAGTTCAATTTCTTCTATTAAATTTCGGATGCGCTGATCGTGCGGCAGTACTAAGCCGCTTTCTTCCAAAGGTGTTGTTTCGCCAAATGTTGTTATTCCTAATTCAATCATTTTTTGCCTATATTATCACTAGTTAGTGATAAATGCAAATGATTTGATTTTGCAGACAGCTCCTCTCAAATCATTTGACAGAAGAGCTGCCACCAGGGCATAAAAGGATAGGCATTAGTTTGACTGCTGTAAAAATTCTTTGCGTTTTATCCATAAAGACTGAAGTATCCAGATCACTAGTAAAGCAGAAGCAAAAAAACCAATAGCGGCCTGCAGATAGCCGCTATTGGTTAATAGAGTGCCTCTTATCACTTATACATTAGCTGATAAAGTCATTGATTTCACTTTCGATAGCTGCAATTTTTGCCTCAGCATCAGCTAAGCTGTCACCCACTGTTGCGATATAGAATTTGATTTTAGGCTCTGTTCCGGATGGACGGACAGCAATCCAAGAATCATCGGCAAGAGTATACTTAAGAACATTGCTTGGCGGTGTTGTCAAAGTTTCAACACCTGCCTCTGTTGTGGACGTCTGAGCTTGAAAATCTTCTGTTTTCACGATAGCAGTAGCATTAAATTGGGCTGGTGCACTGTCGCGGAATTTATCCATGATTTTTTTAATCTCTGCTGCCCCGTCAACACCTGAAAGGGTAACTGAAATGGTCTTTTCAGCAAAATAACCGTATTCTTTGTAAATTTCTTCAATACCGTCAGCCAGAGTCAGGCCGCGAGACCGATAATAAGCTGCGATTTCAGCTACGAGGAGAACAGCCTGAATAGCGTCTTTGTCACGTACGAACGGTTTAATCAAATAGCCGAAGCTCTCTTCAAAACCAAACATATAGGTATAATTTTGCTGTTCTTCAAATTCCTGAATCTTTTCAGCAATAAATTTAAAGCCAGTCAGCACATTAAACATGGTTGCGCCATAACTTTCAGCAATTTTAGTTACCAATTCGGTTGACACAATTGACTTAGCCAAAGCAGCATTTTCTGGCAGCGTTCCGGCAGTTTTATGAGCCTCCAAAATATATTTGGCAATAATGGCACCGATTTGGTTGCCGGACAGATTCTTATAGGAACCGTCAGCTTGGCGGATTTCAACGCCGAGACGGTCGGCATCCGGATCGGTTGCCACCAGAACATCCGCATCAGCTTGGCGGCCTAGCTTTTCGGCTAAAGCAAAGGCTTCCTGATTTTCAGGATTAGGTGATTTGACTGTTGCAAAGTCTGAATCAGGTACAGCTTGTTCTTCGACAACTTGAACAGAAGCAAAACCAGCCTGTGCTAGAGCGCGCCGTGCCAGCATTTCGCCGGTACCATGCAGCGGCGTATAGACAATTTTCATATCTTTGCCGTATTCATCAATCAGCTGCTGGTTGATATTAACCTCTCTGACTTCTTTTAGATATTCAGCATCGACAGCTTCACCGATGACTTCAATAAGACCGGAAGCTTTAGCTTCTTCGAGATCAGCCAGCTGGACAGCAAATGGATTGTCAATAGCCCGAATAAAATCAGTCAAAGCATCAGCATCTTGAGGAGGCATCTGTCCGCCATCCTCTCCGTAAACTTTATAACCATTAAAAGGAGCTGGGTTATGGCTGGCTGTTATCATGATTCCGGCAAAAGCGCCTAAATGACGGACGGCAAATGACAATTCCGGAGTCGGGCGCAGGCTTTCAAAAACATAGGCCTTAATCCCGTGTTTTGCTAAGACCTGTGCTGATTCAAAAGCAAATTCCGGTGAAAAATGGCGGGAATCATAAGCAATAGCCACACCGCGCTTTTTGACCTCGTCGCCTTTTGTTTCAAACAGTTTAGCTAAACCCTCTGTCGCCTGTCGGACAACATAGATATTGATCCGATTTGTTCCTGCACCGATATAGCCGCGCATGCCAGCTGTTCCAAATTCGAGGTTGGTATAAAATGCGTCTTCCTTAGTTTTTTCATCCATTGTGCCCAGTTCGTCACGCAGATAGTCAGGAAGTTCAGCAAAATCAAGCCAATTTTGGTAATTTTCTGTATAAGTCATAGTGCAACTCCTTTTAATTAAGTTATTGAGGCCTAAAAAAGGATTAAATAGCGAACAAAAAGCTCTTAGCTAGTGCCTGACGCTGAGATTTAAGCCTAATACTTTTTAATATTTTAACCGCTTTCATTATATCATTTTCAAAAAGAAAAATCACGGGTTTTCCGTGATTTATTTTTTAAGCCTAAGAAGGACGGGTACAATTGCAGCGGTCAGCAATGCTGATATAATCATCTCAGCAACTGAGTTGGCTGAAATAACGGCAGCCAGCAGAGCTTTAACATCATTGCCGTAAACTGAGGAGAAGAAAATAAAGATTCCAGAAAGGACAAAAAGTGTATTAGTCAGTGCACCGGAAAAGCCTGCCGCAAACAACCCTGCTTTACTGGGCCACCATTTATAAATAAAATAGGGAACGATGCCGATTAGGACCCGCGGCAAAATGGCAATAAGGGCTGAAGCGAGATTGCCATTTTCAACAAAAGGTGAAAAAAGATAACTGGTTGGCAGAAGTACAAGGGTATTGGTCAGCAGACTGACAATCCCCATTAAACCTCCTAAAATACTCCCTATTTTAGGGCCGTAAACGATAGATGCAATAATAACAGGGATATGCATAAGAGTCGGTTTAATAGGGACCAGCCAAACATTAAAGATAAGAGAACTCAATAGATGAATGAGCAGCATAGCCGCAAAAAAGATAGAGATAATTGCAACATCTGATGATTTTCGTTTATTCATAAACCTTTTCCTCAATTTTTTTGACAATAATATCCAGTTCGGCAAGTGCGCCGCGTCCAATATCACCGCAGGCTAAGACACTGGAGCGCGGTTCAATTTCATCATAGCCATTCTCTTTTAAAATCCGCAGATTAGCCTGAGTAATAGGATTGTCGTACATTTTTGTGTTCATGGCAGGAGCCAGCAATTTAGGCCTGTCCTCAGCTAAGGCCAAAGCCACAGCGGTGACCATATTGTCAGCAAAACCATGAGCTAAATGGGCAATTGTATTAGCAGAAGCAGGAGCAAGGACAAAAAGATCGGTCTGTTTAGCCAGTTCAATATGGTTGATACGCTTAGCATCTTCTTCCTGCATGAGATTGACATGAACAGGATTTTTAGACAGAACCTGTAAAGTCAGCGGTGTAATAAAAGCTGTTGCTGCCTGAGTCATCAGAACATGGACATCATATCCCAATTTGGTTAGACGGCTGCTCAAATCAGCAGCTTTATAGGCAGAAATACTGCCGGATACGGCAAGTGTGATCGTTTTAGTCATTTTGTGTCCCCTTTTCGTATATGAGCTGAGCAATTTCGGACTTGGTAAATGCTTCATGTATCTCAGTATGACCGATCAAAAAAGCGTGGTGGCTGTCTGCCTTTATTTCAAACAGATCATTAGCCAGAATATAGGAAGCCTGATTATTGATAAGACTTTTTCTGGCTGCAGCAAAAAGCGTATCTTTAGAAACACCGGCCAGCAGTTTAAATCCAATGAGTTTTATTTGAGGATTCCATTGTTTAACAAGGCTGATGACTTTCGGTGTCTTTTTTAGAAAAAGTACTTGATAGTCAGCTGCCGACGAAATTTTTTGCTCACTGTTTTTTCTATTTAAAAGCTCTGTTACATTTTCTGCTTGCTGAACTTCGTCTAAGTCTGTCATATAAACTGGTGTATAATCAGAGACAGCCATACTGTGAATCAGCAGGTCGTGCGTTTTGACCAGCGGTTCTAAAGTCTGAATTAAACTGCTGACATCTGTAATTTCAGCAAGACAAAGGTTAGGCTGTCTGGCCGGTTTGACAGCCGTTTTGGTTGTCACTAAAGTCACTTGATGGCCCTGTGCAAGAAATTTTTCAGCTATTTGTTTTCCTAAGCTGCCGCTGGCATGGTTGGCAATGCTTCTTACAGCATCAATTTTTTCTCTTGTTCCGCCTGATGTGATTAAAATTTTCATAGCCATATTTTACCAAAAAAATTGAGTTTCTTAAACTTTTTGCTATCAAGAAAAAACACAGTCTTCAATCATGCTCCCCATTCTCATTGCTCTTAAGACTTTCAGCACAGTTTTAGAAAAGATTCAGTTATTTTTTAGTATTTTTTTAGTTTACTGGCTTACCATAGTGAATAAAATGATTGTAAAAGGATGAAAGACATGTTAAAAACAAAAACGAAAAATACATTATTTGCCTTATGCAGTGCCTCACTTTTAGTAACAGCTGCCTGCTCGGCCGGCAGCCAGACAGCAAACACATCAGGGACTGATGCATCAGTTTCTGCTGCAAGCCAATCAACAGCTGTTAATAAAAGTTATTTTACTGATGAAGACTCTAAGACAGACTACGATGACACTAAAGCTACAAAAATTCAATTAACCGACAGCACCGCTGATATCTCCGGTGACGGGGCCAGTCTTTCCGATTCAGTAGTCACGATTTCGAAAGCCGGCACCTATCTTATTTCAGGCAGTTCTGAAAATGTGCAGATTAAAATTGCTGCTGCAGATTCAGATGATATCCATCTTGTCTTTGATAATATCACAATGACCGGCAACAAAGCAGCCATCTACGCAGAATCTGCCCAACGCGTCTATATAACGCTTGCCCAAGGAACAGATAACAGTATCTCAGATTCAAGCAGCAGTGAAGCAGATCTTGATGCAGCCATCTACAGCAAAACCGCTCTAACTTTTAACGGTACCGGCTCCTTAACAGTTAACAGCAGCAATAATAATGCGGTTAAATCTGAGGCCGATATTCATGTTACAGGCGGATCTTATGAGCTAACAGCAGCCGCTGACGCTATCAAGGCTGATCATGAACTTAATATTGCCAACACAACTATGGTTATTAAAGCTGATGATGACGCGATTAAAAGTGACAACGATGATGATTTGACTCTGGGCAATCTTTATCTGGCTAACAATCATTTAACGATTTCAGCAGGAGATGATGCGGTTCATGCTTCCGGTGACTTAGTGATTGACAGCGGAGATATTGACATTACAGAAGCCAAGGAAGGGCTGGAAGGAAAAACGATTACCATTAACGATGGGAACTTTACACTTAATACGGATGACGATGCGATTAATGCTGCTAACTCTAACGCGAACCAAGAAGATATCAGCTTAGTGATTAATGGCGGTAATTTTGATATGACAACATCAGGTGATGGTATTGATTCTAATCATACTCTTGAAATTAACGGCGGAACGATATACATAAATGCAGCCACAAATACAACAAATAATGCCTTAGACTATGAAACAGAAGGCATTATTACCGGAGGACGGCTTCTTTTTCTGGGAGACAGTCAGATGGCCCAAGGATTTAGCGACAGTTCAACACAAGCTTCGATTATGGAAAACATTCAAGGCAGTGCTGGCTCAAAGATAAGAATTACCGATTCTGATGGCAATGAATTGCTGGCCTATACGGCCACTCAGGATTTTCAAAACATTCTGGCCAGCAGTCCTGAAATGGCAGACGGTGAAACCTATACCATTACTGTTGATGATCAGACAGTGACTGCGACCGCTGCATTATCCACAGCACAGGAAGGAATGATGGAAGGCGGTGCACCAAATGAGTTTATGCCTTAATAGTCAGATTGAGTGAGAAACCTATATATTTATGACCTGCTTATGAATCTGTCAAACCAAGGAAAGAAGCATTTGATATATTCAAAAGACTTGTCCCTTTCTTATTGCCTAACAACTACAGACAAATCTCATATTTGCCTGATTTTACAAACTGCTTTCCGGCAGTTTGTTTTTTTTAGAAAAATAGACTACAATAGATAGTAAAAATTCAAGTAAGAGGATTATAATGTTTTATCTGTTATTTGCACTATCGGCAATCATTTTAGCACTTGCAGCTTATTTTGCTGCCAGATCAGGATTAAAAAAAGGCCTGCTTTTACCGCTCTTTAGCCTCCTTTTTCTTTTGATTGCTTTTGGTCTTTATAAAGGCTTTGATCGAACTCACCGAAGCGGAAGTGAGAACACTAAAGAAACAACACCGTCAACACTTAAGTATTCTGAAGATAAAACATTTTCTTGGGACAGAGAAGCCTTTGACAGTTTGACAGTAGGCGATCCAAACAGCGGCAACGGCGGAATGACTTATGATGACATTGTTGCGGCTTACGGTGAACCTTCGACAGCTTTTGAGTCGACTACAGACAATATTACAACACGCTTTATCAGCTACCAGACAGCTATTGATAATGAGAATGTCTCTGTTTCACTGCGCTTTATTAACCAGTCTGACGGCTCATGGCTTCTATCCTATAAGTTTGCAGAAAATTTAAAATAAGGCCTTTTAAAGATTATTTGATTCAGCCATCAAGGTATCCAAGTGTGCGCAGTAAAATAGTTGGGAAAGCAAAAATGGCTAAAAATACGGTTATTTTACTCTTCCTAAAACAGCTGCTTTAGTTCTTTGCAGCTTTCCAATAATCACAATAAAAACCGAACATTTGTATAGTTTTGAGTATGCAACATGCGTAATTGGCTTTTTTAAGCTATAATAAAAGTATCAAAATTGAGGAGAATCCAATGAAATCTGATATCGAAATTGCCCAAAATACTGAACTCAGACCTATTGAGGAGATTGCCGAAAAAGTTGGTTTAAAGTTTGATGACTTGGATTTATACGGCCCTTATAAGGCAAAGCTGTCTTTTGATAAAATAAAGGCTGTCAAATCTCAAAAAACGGGGAAACTTGTCTTAGTTACCGCTATTAATCCAACTCCTGCTGGTGAAGGGAAGTCCACAGTCAGTATCGGGCTGGCGGACGCGCTCAGTGAATTAGGTGAAAAAACGATGTTAGCGCTTCGAGAGCCTTCGCTCGGCCCCGTTATGGGGATCAAAGGCGGTGCTGCCGGCGGAGGCTATGCCCAAGTTTTGCCTATGGAAGATATCAATCTGCACTTCACTGGTGATATGCATGCTATTACAACAGCCAATAATGCTCTTTCAGCCTTGATTGACAACCATCTGCAGCAGGGCAATGAATTAGGAATTGATCAGCGGCGGATTATTTGGAAACGGGTTGTTGACCTCAATGACCGTGCTCTGCGTCAGGTTATTATCGGTCTGGGCAGTCCAGTTAATGGGGTACCGCGTGAGGATGGTTTTGATATTACAGTTGCCTCAGAGATTATGGCCGTTCTTTGTTTGGCAACTGATCTTAAAGATCTTAAAAAACGCTTAGCTAATATTGTTATTGGCTATCGCTATGACCGTTCTCCTGTTTATGTCAGAGATCTTAAGGTAGAAGGAGCTCTGGCACTGATCCTGAAAGATGCTGTCAAACCTAATCTTGTACAGACAATCTACGGAACACCGGCCCTGGTTCATGGAGGCCCTTTTGCTAATATTGCACATGGCTGCAATTCTGTGCTTGCTACTGAAACGGCTATGCATCTGGCAGATTATACAGTAACCGAAGCAGGGTTTGGAGCCGATTTAGGAGCAGAAAAATTCTTAGATATTAAGACACCTAATCTGCCAACAGCGCCTGATGCAGTTGTTATTGTAGCAACCTTACGGGCTTTAAAGATGCATGGCGGTCTTGCTAAAGACGAATTAGACAAAGAAGATACTGATGCAGTTAAAGCTGGTTTTGCTAATTTAAAGCGCCATGTTGAAAATATGCGTCAGTATGGCCTGCCGGTTGTGGTAGCTATCAACGAATTTATAAATGATACAGCAGCAGAAATTGCTGTTTTGGAAAAGCTTTGTGCTGAAATCAATGTGCCTGCAGCAGCAGTGAGTGTATGGGCTGACGGAGCTGCTGGCGGTCTTGCTCTTGCAAAAGCAGTGATTGCCGCCATCGAAGAACAGCCTGCAGAATACAAGCGTCTTTATAGTGATGATGACAGTTTAGAAGACAAAATTGCTAAAATTGTGACTAAAATTTACGGAGGTAAATCAGTAGTCTTTAGTTCTAAAGCCCAGTCGCAGCTAAAGCAGTTTGCGCGATTCGGATGGGATAAACTGCCGGTTTGTATGGCCAAAACACAGTACAGTTTTTCAGATAATCCATCTTCACTTGGAGCACCAAAAGATTTTGAAATCACAATTCGGGAGTTAGTTCCTAAAACAGGTGCCGGATTTATTGTTGCCCTTACTGGTGACGTGCTGACCATGCCTGGTCTTCCTAAGCAGCCGGCAGCCCTTAATATGGATGTTACAGAAGATGGTAAAGTTTTAGGTCTCTTTTAAGAGCTTCTAGTTTTTCACTGTTATATCAAATTCTGCCGATTAAATCTTGTAAATCACTGGCAGTGTTTAGATGCAGGGATCTATTGAGCAATTTTTATAAAAGTCTCATGAAATATGCCTCTTATCTATGGTATAATACAGATTGATTATAAGAAAAAGAACAGTTTTTTACTGAATCAAATATAATACCTAAACGCTTTGGGAGTGAACTCATCCAATGGATGAGTTCATCCCGAACTTAAAAATTGGAGAGTGAGGGAGACCTACAATTTGAGATTCTGCTTCACTGCTTGTCCGCCGTAAACGTCTGGGAGTGGGACAGAACCCAAATTATAGAGTTCGTCGCCCCACCCCGCAAAACCTAGTAGGCAGTTGAAAGCTTTGAAAAAGCGGATAAAGTGCCACTAGACGACTAGCGTTCTATTGAACAGACCTGAAACGACTTTGAAAGCTTAAATTTTTGTTGCACCCTTCTAGTCGTTCTGGCAGGGGTGCGTCTGCGAAATCAGAGATTTCGGACTTACCGTCAGCCGTAAACGTCTGAAGGCTTTGTCGCCTTAGCAGTCGCCCGCACCCTTCTAGTCTTCTGGCAGAGGGGCGCAGACGAAATCGAAGATTTCTGGCTTACCGTCATTTTCATACGGATTTTTAAACGGCCTTTGTATCTTATTTTGTTAGGGGGGATAGTTATCGATAATAAAAATAAGGTGATGCATTTGTTGGACAAGAGCCGGCGCGGTTTCTTGCGCGGTATTTTCAGCCGGACAACTGTTATTGCTATTTTGCTGATGATTCAAATTCTTTTCTTGATTGCCTCCTTTGTATGGCTTGAACAGTATCGGTTCTGGCTGGAATTACTGGAGCGCGCTTTAGCTCTTTTGGTTGTCCTCTACCTAGTTAATAGTGAGATGGATGCCTTGTCACGTGTTACCTGGCTTATTCTGGTTATGATTTTTCCCTTGTTGGGATCTCTTTTTCTTTTCTATACAAAATTTGATTGGGGCTATCGTGAATTAAAGCAAAGAATTAACCACCTTATTAACAGCAGCAAGCCTTACTTGCAGGACGATGAGGCTATTTTGTCTGATTTGAAAGGGATTACTTCAACCACCTATCATCTGGTTCAGTATTTCAATAGAAGCAGTGGAAATTTTCCGGTTTACCAGAAGACGGCAGTTACCTATTTTCCGCTCGGCGAAGATTTTTTTGCAGAGCTAAAGCAGCAGCTCCTCAAGGCAGAAAAATATATTTTTATGGAATTCTTTATTATTGCTGAAGGGTTGATGTGGGGAGAGATTTTATCTATCTTGGAGAAAAAAGTGGAAGAGGGAGTAGAAGTCCGCGTTCTGTATGACGGAATGATTGAATTTTCAACTTTATCTTTTGATTACACTGAAAGGCTGGCAAAAATAGGCATTAAAGCCAAGGCTTTTTCACCTATTTCACCCTTTATTTCAACTTACTATAACTACCGTGATCATCGGAAAATAGTTGTTATTGACGGGGAAGTTGCTTTTACCGGCGGTGTCAATCTGGCTGATGAGTATATTAACCATATCGATCGCTTCGGGCACTGGAAGGATACAGGGCTTATGCTGGAAGGACAAGCAGTAGACAGTTTTTTGGTGATGTTTTTGCAAATGTGGTCCATCACTGAAAAAGAAATGGAAATTGCCTCTTATTTGGGAAGCCATGACCATCTGCCTGAAGCAGAAGGCTATGTTATACCTTACGGCGATTCTCCTATGGACACCGATAAAGTCGGTGAAAATGTCTATATTGACATCCTTAATCATGCTAAAGAATATGTTTATATTATGACCCCTTATCTTATTTTAGATAGTGAGATGGAACATGCTATCCGTTTTGCTGCTGAACGGGGGGTTGACGTCAAAATCATTATGCCGGGAATTCCGGATAAACCGATTCCCTTTGCGCTTGCTAAGACCTATTACGGTGCATTGATGAAATCAGGTGTTAAAATTTATGAATACAGTCCTGGTTTTATACATGCAAAAGTCTTTATCAGTGATTCTACCAAAGCAGTTGTCGGTACAATCAATTTGGATTACCGCAGCCTTTACCATCATTTTGAATGCGCTGCTTACCTTTACAGAGTGGAAGCTATTGCCGATATTTATAAGGATTACCTGCTGACTCTGAAACAGTGCCGGGAAATGACGGAAGAAAAGCTAGCGGCGAGACCTGTTAACCAAAAGATTATCGGTATGATCACCCGGGCTATTGCGCCTTTATTGTAATTGACAAACTGACCTATTTTTGGTATAGTGTTCTTATGCGATGAGCCGTCTGTGGCTTGGCCACATATGCGCTAGGGAGGTCATTAACGCAAGGAGCGGACCTTGGTAAGTTGTGTGAACCTGCTTACCACATACCAAACGGTATGCCCTTTCCCTATCTGATGATAGGGATTTTTTTATTTGAACCAGCTCGATGTATAATACTGGGCTAAAGCAGCGAAAGTCTGCTCTGCTCTTTTCATTTCCTAGAAAAAATAGTATAATTGACTTATTATAAAATTTTTGGAAAAATTTGAAGATGACTGAAACATCGGTTTAAAATTAGGAGGTATTGAAATGGGTTACACTGTTGCTGTTGTCGGTGCTACCGGTGCTGTCGGGACGCGGATGATTCAAATGCTTGAATCATCCTCTCTCCCTATTGACAAGGTTAGATTTTTATCCTCTAAACGCTCGGCTGGAAAAGTGCTGAGCTATAAAGGCCAGCCTGTGGAAGTTGAACTGACAACAGAAGATTCATTTGCAGGTGTTGACCTTGCTCTTTTTTCAGCTGGCGGCTCTACCTCAGCAAAGTTTGCGCCTTACGCTGTTCGGGCTGGAGCTGTAGTTGTTGACAATACGTCTTACTTTCGGCAGCATCCCGATGTTCCATTGGTTGTTCCGGAAGTTAATGCGCATACCCTTAAAGACCACCATGGCATCATTGCCTGTCCGAATTGTTCTACCATTCAAATGATGGTTGCACTTGAACCTGTTCGCCGCAAGTGGGGGCTCAAACGTATCATTGTCTCAACCTATCAGGCAGTTTCAGGGGCCGGTCAGTCTGCCATTAATGAAACAGAACGGGAATTGAAAGAAGTATTGAACGATGGAATAGATCCTCGATCAGTGCAGGCTGATATCTTACCTGCCGGAGGTGACAAAAAACATTATCCTATTGCATTTAATGCTCTCGCTCAGATTGATGTTTTTACGGATAACGATTATACATATGAAGAAATGAAGATGACCAAGGAAACGAAAAAAATTATGGAAGAACCTGATTTAGCTGTTTCCGCAACCTGTGTCCGAATCCCAGTTCTTTATTCTCATTCTGAGTCTGTTTATATCGAAACAAAAGAAAAAGCACCTATTTCAGATGTCAAAGCGGCTATTGCTGCCTTCCCTGGAGCAGTGCTTGAAGATGATGTCAGCAATCAGCTTTATCCTCAGGCTATTAATGCAGTAGGAAGCTGCGATACTTTTGTCGGCCGTATCCGCAAGGATTTAGATGCTGAAAATGGGATTCATATGTGGGTTGTCGCAGATAACCTTCTCAAAGGAGCTGCTTGGAATTCTGTTCAGATTGCTGAAGAACTTCATCGTCAGAATCTAGTTCGTCCAACCGAAGAGCTAAGATTTAAACTGCAGTGATGATGATACAAAGAAACAACAGTTAAACTTGCAGCAAAATACTGCATAAAAGAAGGCACAGCCTGAAAGCTCGAAAAATTGCTGCCTTTACTCATGTTTGTAAGATATCAGTTGAGGTCCTGTTTTTCAGTCACTTTCTTTACAGCTACGGCCTTTTGCCCATTACAAGCAAAAATGGGAAGGAAGGCTACTTTGATTTTGGAGCAGTCCCTCTTTCCTTGGGTGTTATCAGTCAAGAGCTGGCCTTTTTTAACAGAGAAGATATTGAGGAAATCCTATTCTTAGGTTATATTGCTGCCAGCTTCCAGCAGATTTCGACAAACTATGATGACCTTATAGAGCAGATTGACTACCCGAAATTTACGGTAGAAGAATACAATAAGTCTTAAATTTAGCAGAGCCGCTGATAAGCAAGCAGAAAGGAGAAATCAGATGGTTAAGATGGCCCTAGGAAGTTCTGATAGCCAAGCGAGTTCGACCAGCAGCGCCTCAGCCAGCCGTATAGACGCCTACCAAACCGCGATAGGGAGTTTGGAGAGTTTTATGGGTGCTGGTAATTTACAGGGAGAAGCCTACAGCAGTGCCAAGAGCTATGCCGGCAATGTCTTAATTCCCTTGTTTCGAGGGGCTATTCTGTTATCAGAAGGGGTGAATACAGCTGTTAACCGCCTGCCCTCGGATTATCGGAACGAGGTCTCTGATGAGAGTCTGGATTCAGAAGTGTTGGAACAAGAGATAGCGACCTATCAAGCGGCCTATAACCGCTCCAGTGAGTGGCTTTCCAATGAGATGGCCAAAGAGGTTCTGAGTGAGAGCAGCATATTGCGGGCTCAGCAGTCGATGGCGCGCAACCTGTCAAAGGTTCAGGAGCTTCAGGAGAAGCTGGAGAAACTGATTGCCTTTGATGGGAAGTCGCCCAGTCTTTTCAGTGAGGTCGATAGCTTATACGCTGCAGTCTCTCAGGGGTTATCTCAGGTTAAGGAAGGATTTTCGTCCTTTTCAGGGAGCTTTAGTCTGCCGCCTAAGTCAGAGATGGCATGGG
>NZ_JBFQEG010000022.1:0-32721 GCF_040930515.1 Streptococcus huangxiaojuni | reverse complement strand
CTGACCTTGTCAAACGAGGCAATCGCTATCTCCGTTATTACTTAGTTGAAGCCGCCAACTCGGTGAGGCGCTATGATGACGAATACAAAGCCTTTTACAAGAAGAAGTATCAAGAAGTTCCTAAACACCAACACAAACGAGCCATCGTCTTAACCGCTAGAAAATTTGTGCGTCTGGTGGATGCGCTACTACGCAACCGCCAACTCTATACGCCACCAAGGAGGCCTATGCAAGATAGCTAGTATCTGCACATGTCCTTGGTCAAGCTAGTGAAAAATGTCATTTTTCGCTAGGTGTTTTTAGTGCACCCTAGTTTACTGAAAGTTAACTAAAGTTTTGACAACTTTATCTTGACTTTTTACCACTAGACTTTTAGGTATTAGAGTGTGCTTGGCAATTGTTTTTCAGGCACACAAAATGAATGAAGGGTAAACCCTTCCATTATCATTATAATATATATGTAATGAAATTGCCATCTATTTTTTTTTTTTTTGAAAATTAAATGGATGCAAGCTGTTTTATTTTAGGATTAAGATGTAAAAGGTGTAAAAATATGTTATAATAGGGAGTATGGATTATCATGATTATATTTGGGATTTAGGCGGTACGCTGCTGGATAATTATGAACTGTCCGCCCAGGCTTTTGCCGAGACTTTGATAATGTTTGGTAAAAAGGCGGATCATGATGAGATTTATGCAAAGTTAAAAGAATCCACTCAGGCAGCTCTTGCTTATTTTGTCCCCGAAGCAGAAGATTTTCTGACATTTTACCGTGTAAATGAAGCAAAGCGGCTGGAAAACCCTGTTTGTTTTACTGGTGCAAAAGAAGTGCTGCAGAAAGTTGTGGCATCTGGCGGCCGCAACTTTTTGATTTCGCATCGGGATCAGCAGGTCTTGGAAATTTTGGATAAGACGGGGCTTGCTCCTTATTTTACAGAAGTCATCACTTCTGCTAATGGCTTTGCTCGAAAACCGAATCCGCAAAGCCTGCTTTATTTAAAAAATAAGTATCAGATCCATAAGGGACTGGTTATTGGAGATCGTGATATTGACATAGAAGCCGGTCAAAAAGCGGGTTTTGCTACTTTGCTTTTTGACGGTAAAAAATCATTATTGGAGATAGTGACATAAATGACAGAAGAAAAAACGCATTTTGAAGATTTGAGTCAGGAATATGATGCCAGCCAGATTCAGGTCTTAGAAGGTTTAGAGGCAGTCCGGATGCGCCCTGGCATGTATATCGGTTCAACTTCAAAGGAAGGTCTGCATCATCTGGTTTGGGAAATTGTTGACAATTCAATCGATGAAGCATTGGCAGGTTTTGCTACCCATATTGAAGTTTTCATTGAACCGGATAATTCCATTACTGTCGTTGATGATGGCCGCGGGATTCCTGTTGATATTCAGGAAAAGACAGGACGTCCGGCGGTTGAGACTGTTTTTACGGTTCTGCATGCCGGCGGTAAATTCGGCGGTGGCGGTTATAAGGTGTCCGGCGGCCTTCACGGTGTTGGCTCTTCTGTTGTTAACGCGCTGTCAGAGCAGCTCGATGTACGTGTTCATAAAAATGGACAAATTTATTTTCAGGAATACCACCGCGGCCGTGTTGCGGCAGATTTGGCTGTTATCGGACAGACTGACCGGCAGGGAACGACAGTGCATTTTACGCCGGATTCTGAGATTTTTACAGAAACGACGGAATTTGACTTTGAAAAATTGGCCAAACGGATACAGGAGCTGGCCTTTCTCAATCGCGGTTTGAAGATTTCAATTACTGATAAGAGAGACGGTCTGGAGCAAGAGCAGGAGTTCTATTATGAAGGCGGCATTTCAAGCTATGTTGAATTCATTAATGAGAACAAAGAGACGGTCTTTGAGACACCCATCTATACAGAAGGTGAACTAGACGGGATTACTGTCGAGGTGTCAATGCAGTATACCGCTTCGTATCAGGAGACCATCATGAGTTTCGCCAACAATATTCATACTCATGAAGGTGGAACGCATGAACAGGGATTTCGAACGGCACTGACCCGTGTCATTAATGACTATGCTAAGAAGAATAAATTGCTCAAGGAAAATGAAGACAACCTGACCGGCGAAGATGTTCGTGAAGGCTTGACGGCTGTCATATCTGTTAAGCATCCCAATCCACAGTTTGAAGGTCAGACCAAGACCAAACTCGGCAATTCCGAAGTGGTCAAGATAACCAACAGACTTTTTAGTGAAGCCTTCAGTCGTTTCTTACTGGAAAACCCGCAGACAGCCAAAAAGATTGTTGAAAAAGGGATTCTGGCCTCTAAGGCACGGATTGCTGCTAAGCGTGCCCGTGAGGTGACGCGCAGAAAATCGGGCTTGGAAATTTCCAATCTTCCCGGGAAGCTGGCCGATTGTTCATCCAATGATGCCAGTCAAAATGAATTGTTTATTGTTGAGGGAGATTCAGCCGGCGGTTCAGCCAAATCTGGACGAAACCGTGAGTTTCAGGCTATTCTGCCTATCCGCGGTAAGATTTTAAATGTGGAGAAGGCCAGCATGGATAAAATTCTGGCTAATGAAGAAATTCGCAGCCTGTTTACTGCCATGGGGACAGGTTTTGGAGCTGATTTTGATGTGACAAAAGCCCGTTATCAAAAGCTGGTAATTATGACAGATGCTGATGTGGACGGTGCACATATTCGCACTTTGCTGCTGACACTTATTTACCGTTTCATGCGGCCGGTTTTAGAAGCTGGCTATGTCTACATTGCTCAGCCGCCAATTTACGGTGTCAAGGTCGGCAGTGAGATTAAAGAATATATCCAGCCCGGAAGCGATCAGGAAGAGGAGCTGCAGCAAGCTTTGGAACGTCACAGCTCGGGCCGCTCAAAACCGACTGTTCAGCGATATAAAGGTTTGGGAGAAATGGATGATCATCAGCTCTGGGAAACGACGATGGACCCGAATAACCGTTTGATGGCGCGTGTTTCTGTTGATGATGCAGCAGAAGCAGATAGAATTTTTGATATGCTGATGGGGGACCGTGTGGATCCTCGTCGTGAGTTTATTGAAGAAAATGCGGTCTACAGTACGCTTGATATTTAATCAGAGATTTTTTGAAAAGCGAATAAAAGTATGGTATAATCCTAGCGTTACAGTATATTTTTTCACGAAATAAAAAGACAATTTAAGGAGATTAAGATGTCTAGCGGAATTTTATTGCTGATTATTGCGGCAGTTCTCTTAGTGATTGTTGCTTATCTGATTGGCGTTATTATACGTAGGCGAAATGATTCGCTGATTGAGAAACTGGAAGAAAGAAGGCAAGCTCTGTTTGAGCTGCCTGTTAATGAAGAAATCGAGGCCGTTAAATCCATGCATCTGGTTGGTCAAAGCCAAACCGCTTTTCGTGAGTGGAATCAGAAGTGGGTTGATCTTTCGTTAAACACTTTTTCAGATATTGAAAATCATATTTTTGAAGCAGAAAATTTAAACGATCGTTTTAAATTTATCCGAGGGAAGCAGGCTATTGAAAAAATTGACAGTCAGCTGAGTCTGGCCGAAGAAGATATCGCTTCAATCCGTGAGGCGCTCGGTGTGCTGAAGGAGCAGGAAGAAAAGAACAGTGCCCGTGTGACCCATGCTTTGGACTTATATGAAAGTTTGCAGAGTTCGATTAAGGAAAATGAAGATAATTTCGGGACAACAATGCCTGAAATTGATAAGCAGCTTAAAAATATCGAAAGTGAATTTTCTCAGTTTGTTGATCTGAATTCGACCGGCGACCCTGTTGAAGCTTCAGAAGTCTTGGATAAGGCCGAGGAGCATACAATTGCGCTGGGACAAATCTCAGAGCAGATACCAGCTGTGGTTGCCAAGCTCGAAGATGATTTTCCGGATCAGCTGGACGATTTGGAATCAGGTTATCGGCGGCTGTTGGAAGAACGTTATTACTTTCCTGAAAAAGATATTGAGCTGCGTTTTCAGGAAATTCGGGAAGCTATCCATGATAACTCTAACCAGCTGATTTCCTTGGATATGGATCGTGCTCGTGAGGAAAATGAGCATATCCAGACTAAAATTGATGATCTTTATGATATTTTTGAGCGTGAAATTGCAGCCCATAAGCTTGTTGTGAAAAATAATAAGGTCATTCCTCGTTATATCAAGCATGCCAAAACCAATAACAGACAACTGGAAAATGAAATTGTTCGCCTCTCGCACAAATATATTTTAAGTGAAAGCAAAGATCTGAATGTTGATGGTTTGAGAGGGCAGATAGCAGAAGTTGAGGAGTCTGTCCTGCCGCTTATCCAACAGTTTGCTGATAATGAAGCGCCTTTCTCTGAACTGCAGCAAAAGTATGAAAAGACATTAGCAACCTTGGCTGAGGTCGAAAACAGTCAGATGGAAGTTTATGGTGAAATTAAAGATATTGAAATGATTGAGGAGACAGCCCGTAAGCAGCTCGACAAACATATCAATAAACTGCATATGATCAAGCGCTTTATGGAAAAAAGAAATCTCCCGGGCATTCCGCAGGATTTTTTGTCTCAGTTTTTTACAACTAGTTCGCAGCTAGAAGCTTTGATGGATGAGCTGAGCAGAGGCCGTATTAATATTGATGCTGTTTCCCGTCTGACGGAAGTATCGGCTGGGGCCTTATCCAATTTGGAAGAAACCACTTACCAGGTTGTGGAGGATGCGACCTTGACAGAGCAGCTCCTACAGTATGCTAACCGCTACCGTAGCTTTGAGCCAGGTGTCCAAACCAGCTTTGATACTGCTTTGCAGTTGTTTGAGGCCGATTATGATTACGCGGCTTCTTTTGACGAAATATCCTATGCTCTTGAGTTAGTTGAACCAGGAGTGACTGAGCGTTTTGTCTCTTCTTATGAGAAAACTCGGGAAACGATTCGTTTTTAATTTCAGTATCGAAAGTATTTAATCAATCCGTTAGATATCATAAAAAAGCGGGAGAGACAGTCATATCTGTCTCTCCCGCTTTTTTACTAGTTACTGGGATAGGAAGCCGTTTTCGGCTCAGTCTGTCTTATGCTGAGAAAGGCTTTTATTTTTAGCTTGCTATTTTCAGAATTTTCTTGTAGAATAATAATTGTAAAACTAAAGCGATGAGAGAAAATGATCTGAAATATCAAAACCAGAGAGTGTTCTGTAATGCTGAGAGGGGCACACAAACCTCAGATCTCACATTCTTGAGTGCGTATGCGAAAGCTGTTTTTGCTGATAAGTAGTGTACGACGGCAGGTTCACGTTACGAATCAGAAGTCATGTACTTCATGAGAGCAGTTCAGGCGACTGGCTGCTGAATTAAGGTGGAACCACGTATGTTACGTCCTTGCAAATGCTTTGCGAGGGCTTTTTTGTTATCAGATATAAGGCAATGCTATTTATACAGATTAATAGGGCCTAAGAGCTGTGGAGCACGATATGACAGCCCGGAACTTGGAAATGAGACAGTAAAGGAGCCTTTTAAACTGAGTTTTTGTCTCGCTTCCTAGTCATCTTGGCAGAGGTGCGCAGACGAAATCGAAGATTTCTGGCTTACCGTCAGCCGTAGCCGTCTGAAGGCTTTGCAGTCTTTATAGCCTGCCGCACCCTTCTAGTCGTCTTGGCAGAGGTGCGCAGACGAAATCGAAGATTTCTGGCTTACCGTCATTTTTGCTTTGTTCTTTTAACGGGCTTTGTATCTTGTTGGAATTGAACATGGGCTAAGCTCTGTGCAAAAAAGATAGCCCTCCCTAGAGTCTCTGGCGACTCGGCGGTCAGTCTCCTATTTTTGCTGTGAGCTTTAAACGCCCTTTGTATCTTGTTGGAATTGAACACGCCCTAAGAGCTGTGCAAAAAAGATAAAATTTCCTAGAGTCTTAATGACTCTTCGTCAATTTTCCTATTTTTGCTTTGCTCTTTTAACGGGCTTTGTATCTTGTTGTGAGGAGGGATGATATGATTAAGGGGTTGCGGCATATTACTCCTTATACACCGGGCAGTCAGCCGGCGGGAACTGATATGATTAAACTGAATACCAATGAAAATGCTTATGCGCCCAGTCCGGAAGTGCAAAGAGCACTTCAGACTTTTGCCAGCGGCAGTTTGCGCCGCTATTCCAGTTTAGATCAGGATGGTTTGCGTCAGGTTTTGGCAGATCATTTAGCTGTTGCAGCTGACCAAATTATTGTCGGCAATGGTTCAGACGATGTTTTGTCAATGGCTTTTTTAGCCTTCTTTAATACGAAGCAGCCTGTTCTTTTTCCCGATTTGACTTACGGCTTTTATAAGGTGTGGGCGGATTTATATCATATTAATTATCAAGAAATCCCTTTGGCAGATGATTTCAGCCTTAGAGAGCAGGACTATATGGGCGATAATGGCGGTATAGTCCTTGCTAATCCTAATGCGCCGACAGGACTGAGTAAATCTCTACAGGAAATCGAAAAAATTGTTAGGGCCAATCAGGATACAGTCGTTGTAATTGATGAAGCTTATATTAATTTTGGCGGTGAATCAGCCTTACCTTTGCTGAATAAATATGACAATGTTTTTATTATACGTACTTTTTCAAAGGATGCTTCATTGGCGGGTCTGCGTGTCGGATACGGAGTCGGAAATCCCGAACTGATAGGAGTAATCAAGGCGGTTAAAAATGCTCTTAATCCTTATAATGTTGATAGTATTGCTGAATGTTTAGCAACTGCCGCAGTGAAATCGTGGGATTATTACAAACAAACCAATCAAAAAATTGTTGCAACGAGAGAATGGTTTGCTGCTGAGTTAAAGCGTTTTGGCTTTAGAGTTTTGGAGTCAAAGACAAATTTTATATTGACAGAACCTTCCGGTGTGACAGCTGGTGATTTATTGACTTACTTACAGTCCCGGAATATCTATGTCCGCTATTTTCCAAATGTGGAACGACTTAAAAATTTCCTGCGGATTTCAATCGGAACGCCAGCAGAAATGGAAAAAGTGGTTCAGGCAATTGAGGAGTTTCTTTAGATGAAAAAAACAAGTTTACCAATTGGTATGCACGATAAGCTGTTCAAACGGGCCAAGCTTATGTACAAAATTGAACATGATATCAGCAGCTTGCTGATGGGAAAAGGGTTTAACCGTATTGAGACACCGACCCTGGAACATTTTGAAGTTTTTTCAGATGACCTTCAGGCTAATCACTACTATTTTTTTGATAAAACAGGTGAACTGCTGGCTCTCCGTCCGGATATTACCAGCCAAATCGGGCGGGTTATTGCCTCCACACAGGTCGAAACGCCGATTAAGTTTTCTTATTCAGGTAAAGTTTTTAATTACAATGAAGAGCTGAGAGGACTTACAAACGAGCATACGCAGGCAGGAATCGAAATCGTCGGCTATCCTGCACAAGAAGCCCTAGCTGAGGCTGTTCTTTCTGCCAAGGAAGCGCTGGATACTGCTCAAGTTTCTTCCTACCAGTTTGAATTTTCCCATGCAGCGGTTCTGCAGACTGTGTTTGCTGATTTGAATCTTGAGGAAGAAATCAAGCAAGGTCTGCAGGATGCCATAAGAAATAAAAATATTACGGCTCTGAATGCCTTTACTCAAAGGTATCCCAGTGACTTCAGCGCTTTGCTGACGCAGCTCCCTTTTTTATTTGGCGAAGGTAGGGCTGTGCTCAATCAAGCCCGTCAGCTGGTTGTTCATCCGAATATTTTAGGAGCTTTAGAAGATTTAGAAAAGCTGATGAACCGGCTGGCTGTGTTTTTCCCAGCAATTCATATTGATTTGGCGCAGATTCCGGCAATGCCTTATTATACAGGTGTTATGTTTAAAGTTTTCGGAGATAATGTTCCAGATGCTTTTGTCTCAGGTGGACGTTATGATAAACTTTTTGAGCGGTTCGGTGCTAAAGAGCTGACTGCAGTCGGCTGGAGTGTCGATATTGATTCCATCTATCAAGCAGTGCATGACAGCAGCAAAAATGAAAGGGGCGACTGATGGAAGAGCAGATTACGATAGCTTTAACCAAGGGGCGTATTGAGAAAGATACCATAAAACTGCTGGAAAAGGCTGGGTTTGATATGTCTTTTATGGCTGATAAGGGCAGGAATTTAATTTTTGAAAGTCTGGATAGGCAGTTTCGTTTTCTGCTTGTTAAGGCACCGGATGTGACAACTTATGTCCGTCATGGTGTCGCTGATGTCGGTGTTGTCGGGAAAGATGTTTTATTTGAGCACCCGTCTGGTTATCTGGAAATGCTTGATCTTAATTTTGGGCTGTGTAAATTTTCAGTTGCTTCAACACAGGACTATCAGCCCCACGACCACAAACGCAAACGAATTGCCACCAAATATCCTGCTGTAGCCAGAAGACACTTCAACAAAAAAGGAGAAGATGTTGAAATCATCTCTATACAGGGCAGTGTTGAAATTGCTCCGCTTATAGGTCTGGCAGATGCTATTGTAGATATTGTGGAGACCGGTAATACATTAGTAGCAAACGGACTTCAGGTTTACGAAGATATTTGCCGGATTTCTGCTCGGATGATTGTCAATGAAGCTGCTTTAAAAAATAAGGCACAGCTGCTGCCTTTTATAAAAAAAATAGAAACGATTGTAGGTAAGGAGGAGGTCCCTTTTCAATGAAAAGATTGACTGGAACGAATGCAGAGATTGCTGAGCTGCTTTATCAGGAGCAGCTGGAGCTGGCTAAACAAAATGAAGATACTGAGGCTGCTGTCCGGCAAATTCTTGCTGCAGTGAAAGAGGGAGGCGATCAAGCCCTGCGCGATTACTCTGCCGCATTTGATAAAATAGCCGTACAGAGGCTTGAAGTAGAAGAAGAGCTGATTGATGCAGCTTTTGCTGAAATCGATCAAGATGTGCTGACAGCTCTGGAGCATGCCAAGGAAAATATTATCACCTATCATCGGCTGCAGCTGGAAACCGGCTTTGAAGACCAGCCAGAACAAGGGGTGCTCCGCGGTCAGCTTGTCCGGCCGATTGAGCGTGTTGGTGTTTATGTTCCAGGAGGTACGGCTGCCTATCCTTCATCAGTTCTGATGAATGTCCTTCCTGCTAAGATTGCTGGTGTAAAAGAGATTATCATGATTACACCGCCTCAAAAGCACTTTGCACCAGCTATTTTGGTTGCTGCCAGATTATCAGGAGTTGATAAGATTTATCAGGTTGGAGGGGCACAAGGGATAGCTGCCTTGGCCTATGGGACCGAAACGATTCCTCGTGTGGATAAAATCACAGGGCCGGGCAATATCTATGTTGCCACTGCTAAGAAACAGGTATATGGTCTTGTTGGTATTGATATGATTGCCGGCCCATCAGAAATAGGGATTATTGCTGATCGTTCAGCCAACCCAAACTATTTGGCTGCTGATTTGCTGTCTCAGGCAGAACACGATGTGCGTGCGCGCGTTATTTTGGTAACAGTTTCTGAGAGCTTGGCTGATGCGGTTGAAGAGGAGATTGAGCGTCAGCTGCAAAAATTACCGCGTCAGGACATTGCCCGTCAGGCGGTGGAAAATAACGGACGGATTATCATTGCCCAAGATACTGCCGGTATGTTTGACTTAATGAATCAAGTGGCTCCCGAGCATTTGGAAATTGCCATGGACGACGCTTATACTTATTTGGAACAAATCAACAATGCCGGTTCTGTTTT
This sequence comes from Streptococcus huangxiaojuni, assembly GCF_040930515.1. Lineage (NCBI taxonomy): Bacteria > Bacillati > Bacillota > Bacilli > Lactobacillales > Streptococcaceae > Streptococcus > Streptococcus huangxiaojuni. Next base: position 23,073 of record NZ_JBFQEG010000022.1, on the reverse strand, counting down.
TCTGGGACATTATACCAGCGAGCCGATTGGGGATTATTATGCCGGTACCAACCATGTCCTGCCGACAACTGCTACCAGCCGCTTTTCCTCAGCGCTAGGGGTACACGATTTCGTTAAACGTATTCAGTATACCCAGTATTCAAAAGAGGCGCTTAGGGCAGCCGAAAAGGATATCACCAAACTGGCCTATGCAGAAGGACTGCAGGCGCATGCAAAAGCAATTGAGGTGCGAAATGACAAAGGTTAAAGGGCTGCTGGTTATGGACGTTGATTCAACCCTTATTCAGGAAGAGGGTATTGATTTACTGGGGCAAGCGGCCGGACTAGGGGAAAAGATAGCCGCTATTACTGAACGGGCTATGCAGGGAGAACTTGATTTTAAGCAGGCGTTGGCTGAACGTGTGGCCCTGCTCAAAGGGCAGCCGGAAAGTCTGTTAACTGAGATACTGCCCAGACTGCATTTCACCCCCGGCGCAGAAGCACTGATAGCAGAACTGCATAAGCGAGCTTATAAAGTCGGCCTGGTGTCCGGCGGTTTCCATGAAACGGTTGATTTATTAGCTCAGCGTGCAGGAGTCGATTATGTCACGGCTAACCGTTTAGAAATAAAGGATGGTTTTTTGACAGGCCGACTGCTGGGAGAAATTGTAACTAAGGATATTAAGGCTGCTAAGCTCCGCTGCTGGGCTGCTGAAAATAAGTTAACGCTCAGCCAAACAGTTGCCGTTGGTGATGGGGCTAATGATTTGCTGATGCTGAAAACTGCCGGCATCGGTATTGCTTTTTGTGCTAAACCGATTGTACGCGAGCAGGCTGCTTACCGCATTGACGACGCCGATTTATATAAAGTGATTGATATTTTAGACGAGGTAAATCTATGAGACAGACTGAGATTGAGCGCCAAACTGCTGAAACGAAAATTAAGCTGCGGCTGAACCTTGATGAACAAACTCCTGTTGATATTGATACGGGTGTAGGTTTTTTTGACCATATGCTGACCCTTTTTGCCCGCCATGGCCGACTTTCTTTGACTGTAAAGGCAGAAGGCGATCTTTGGGTGGACAGCCACCATACTGTTGAAGATGTGGGCATTGTGCTTGGCCAGGCCCTTCGCGAGGTTCTTGGTGATAAGGCGGGAATCAACCGCTACGGGACGAGCTTTGTTCCAATGGATGAAACCTTGGGGATGGCCAGCCTTGATTTATCGGGCCGAAGCTATCTTGTTTTTGAGGCTGACTTTACTAATCCTAAACTGGGGAATTTTGACACTGAATTGGTTGAAGAATTTTTTCAAGCCTTGGCCTTTAACAGTCAGATGAATCTGCATTTGCAGATTTTACATGGAAAAAACAATCATCATAAAGCTGAAAGTCTGTTTAAAGCGACAGGCCGTGCTTTGCGTGAGGCGGTCAGCTATAATGCAGACATTCACGGTATTAACTCAACGAAGGGAATGCTTTAGTAAAAAGGAAGGGCATCTGGTACTGTCGAATGAAATGATGCTGCTGGGTTAATCAAGCGGATTTTTTAGCTTGTTCGAGTCTTATAAATGTTTGGTAAATGAAATGATTATTGTAATTGATTATGGTGCGGGGAACACTGCAAATGTTTTGCGAGCTTTGGAGAAGCTCCAGGTTAAAGCTGAATTATCAGGTGATAAGGACAAAATTCTAGCTGCTGATGGGCTGATTTTGCCGGGAGTCGGTGCTTTTCCGGCTGCAATGGCAGAGCTTGAACGGCGCGACCTGATTCTTGCTATTAAAAAGGCGGTATCTGAGGGGACCCCTCTTTTAGGGATTTGTTTAGGAATGCAGCTTTTGGCTGAGAAAAGTTTAGAGCACAGTGAGACAAAGGGACTAGGTTTTATTCCCGGAGTCTGCCGTAAAATTCCGCCTGAGAAAGGTTTGCCTGTTCCGCATATGGGCTGGAATGACCTTATTCTTAAACAGGCAACACCTCTGACTGCTGGTCTGCCTAATCAATCCGTTTACTTTGTTCACAGCTACTTTACAGATGTACCAGCAGCTTATATTGATATGACAGCAGCTTATTCGGTCGAAATTCCGGCGATGATTCATAAGAATAATGTCTACGGAGCGCAATTTCATCCAGAAAAATCCGGTGCAGTCGGACTGAAGCTGCTTGAAAAGTTTGTCAGTCTGTGTAAAAGATAAAAGCTGAGCCAAAGCTAGATAAAAATAGAAGATGCAGTCTAAATGTCAGTCCGGCTCCCCTCTTTTTGCTGTATGGGGGATAAGAAAACTTTTTGTTTCAGCTGTAAAATAAATAATGATTTTAAAGAAAGGGAAAGGTTCGCTGATTAGTCTTTTGATGCGGATCTGTGCTCAAAATCTGATGATGGAAAGGTTCATGGCTGCCCTCAGCAATGTCGGCTGTGTCTGAACAGTGCTGCAGACTTTTTTAAGCTGATTTTCTGTCTTCATCAGATAGGTGAGCACTTGGTATTTTAAGCATGTATATTCTTCCGGCGATTGATATAAAAGAAGGACAGGCAGTCCGGCTTTTTAAAGGTGATTTTAAGAAAAAAACAGTTGTTAATCCGGATGTGCTTGGGCAGGCACGTATTTTTGCTGATGCTGGTATGTCTTTTATCCATGTTGTTGATTTGGACGGAGCCTTGTCCGGTCAGGCAACTAACCGTGATTTGATTGCCGCCTTAAAGGCTGCCACAGGTCTTGGCATCGAAGTCGGCGGTGGCATTCGAACAATCCAGCAAATTAGAGATTATCTTAATGTCGGCATTGATCGTGTCATTATTGGATCAATGGCTGTTAAAAACCCTGAGTTTGTAAAAACTGCCCTCGATAAATTCGGTACCGACAAGATTGTTGTAGGAATTGATGCTAAGCAAGGGCTGGTAGCAACAGAAGGCTGGCTGAAAACCAGTACAGTTGACTACCTTAGTTTGGCTAAGGAAATGGAAAAGGTGGGTGTCCGGCTTTTTGTCTACACAGATGTTGAGCGTGACGGCACATTGACCGGTCCTAATTTTGATCACTACAAAAGACTGATCTCAGAACTTACAAAAGCTCAAGTAATAGCTTCAGGGGGAATTGCCGGACTGGACGATTTAATTCAACTGCAAGAAATAGGAGCAGCCGGTGCTATCGTTGGCAAAGCCTACTATAGCGGTAATATCAGTTTAGAAGAATTAAAAACATTTGGAGGCTAGCTAATGCTAAAGAAACGGATTATTCCTTGTTTAGATGTTAAAAACGGGCGTGTGGTTAAGGGAATTAATTTTGTCAATCTGACTGATGTTGGTGATCCTGTTGATGCAGCGCGTGCTTACTATGAGGCAGGCTGTGATGAGCTAGTCTTTTTGGATATTACAGCTACCCATGAGGGGCGAAAAACCACTCTTGATATGGTCAGACGGGTAGCAGAACAGGTTTTTATTCCTTTTACGGTTGGCGGCGGCATTGCCTCAGCGACTGATATGAATCAGATGCTTAAAGCCGGTGCTGATAAAGTCGCTGTTAATTCTGCTGCCTTAGCTGACCCGTCTTTAATTAAAGAATGCTCTGAAAAATTTGGCAGTCAATGCGTTGTTTTAGCCGTCGATGCGAAAAAACAGCCTGACGGGACATGGCATGTTTATGTCGCAGGAGGACGTAAGGATACAGGGAAAGACTTGCTTAAGTGGGTTAAAGAAGCTGTGGGGCTGGGTGCCGGAGAGATCCTTTTGACCAGTATGGATAAAGATGGGACCAAATCTGGCTTTGACCTTGATATGCTTAAGGCTGTTGGAGAGGTTGTTGACGTACCAATTATAGCCTCAGGTGGTGCCGGTAATATTGCCCATATACTGGAAGTCTTTCAAGAAACGACAGCGACAGGCGCCTTAGCGGCCTCTATCTTTCATTATGGAGAGGTCACGATCGCAGAAACAAAAAAAGCTATGGCTGCCAAGGGAATTGAGGTACGGCTATGACAGATTTTAAGCTTGATTTTGCCAAGCAGGATGGGCTTATTCCGGTGATTGTAACAGATTATCAAACGAATCAAGTCCTTATGCTGGCTTATATGAACGAAGAAAGTTATCAGCTGACTCTTGAAACTAAAGAGATGCATTATTGGAGCCGATCACGTCAGGAAATTTGGCATAAAGGAGAAACCAGCGGACATTATCAGTACGTTAAATCCATCAAAACAGACTGCGATCAGGACACATTGCTGATTGCCGTTAAACAGAAAGGTGCTGCCTGCCACACTGGTGCCTATTCCTGTTTTTTCAAAGACATTTATCCTAACTGATGAAACTATATTTTGATGAACTGAACACGCCCTAAGAGCTGTGCAGTGAAATCATCCAGTGGATGATTTCAGCCCGAACCCAGAAAAGGGAGAGTGAGGGGGTTGGAAATCTGTATCGTTACCTAGTTGCCGTCAGCCGTAAACGACTGAAAGCTTTGTCGCCTTAACAGTCGACCGCACCGTTCTAGTCGTTCTGGCAGGGGTGCGTCTACGAAATCAAAGATTTCGGACTTACCGCCATTTTCATACGGATTTTTTAACGGGCTCTGTATCTTGTTGGAACTGAACACGGGCTAGGGCTAAACGCTGCGGGAAAAAGAGACGCAGTCGTAGGAAGCATAAGCTGACATACGAAAGTGGCTGCTCTGTGAGTATAGCCTAACCTCGAATCTTTCTGGATTCATCGGTCAGTCTCCTATTTTCCTTTTGCGTTCTTAACGCCCTTTGTATCTTGTTGGAGGAGGGGTTATGCTTGAAACACTCTACAAAGAAGTTTTGAATCGTAAGGAAGAGCCAAAGGAAGGCTCCTATAGCAATTATCTTTTTGATAAGGGATTGGATAAGATTCTAAAAAAAGTTGGTGAAGAAGCTGCTGAGGTCATTATTGCTGCTAAAAATGCCGATAAGGATGAGATTGCTAATGAAACGGCGGATCTTCTTTATCATCTGGCTGTCATGCTGGCGGAAACTGGTGTGACCCCGCAGGATGTTGAAAAAGTTCTGCAAGGGCGTCAAGGCAAGAAAAGCCGTGTGCATGACCGAAAAACTATTACTGACTATTAAATCTTATCTAATTTATCGCCTTAATTGTGTCCGTTCTTGCTAAGTCAAAATAAAAACCGCTAAGAAGCGGTTTTTATGCATCTCTTACAGTTATTAGGACAGAAAATTATTTTTCTAAATTTCTCCTCTTTGTACTTTGCGGATAGTTTCCAGCTGTCTGGGCAGGATAGGGTGAGCGGCAATAAAGGAATCTAAGTCTTCTAAGGGCAACCAGATAAAGTTTACTGTTTCGTCAGTCTGCAGCACAATACTCTTTTTGTCCCAGGTGGTCTGTAAATAATAACGATCAATCAGTGAAGCAGCATCAGATAAGACCTTTCGCTCCAAAAATCGCGGTTTAGCAGACTGAATGCCTGTTTCTTCTGCCAGTTCACGGATAATAGCGTCTTCGGATGTCTCACCCTGAAGGACAGAGCCGCCGGCAGTTGCCTCAAAATAACCGGCATATTGCCCTTTGGAAAAACTTCTCTGCATAAAAAGAATATCGCCATCACTGTGCTGAACCAAAACTTCGGCTACTAAGTGGAACAGCCCTTTGGGAATCCCGTGTCCTCTGGTTAATGTTATCGATGTTTTTTGTCCGTTTTCCAGATAAGCATCCCATTTTTCCATGCGTCTGGCCTCCTTTTAGGTTATAATAAAATTATAACACAAGGAGGATTTTGCTATGCATGTTCTTATTGCTCCTGATTCATTTAAAGAGAGCCTGACAGCCCTTGAAGTTGCTAAAAATCTTCAAATTGGTTTCAGCCGTTCCATGCCGGAAGCTAGCTTTGATTTGCTGCCGATAGGCGATGGTGGAGAAGGCACCTTAACAGCTCTTTGTGATGGTCTGCAGCTTCAAAAACAGACCGTTCAGGTGACGGGAGCACTGGGCCGGACAGTCTTAGCTCCTTATGCAGCAAATGATGATTTGGCTGTTTTTGAGATGGCAGCTATCTGCGGGATAGAACTCGTCCCTCCTGCTCAGCGTCAGCCCTTGACTTTAACGACCAAAGGTGTTGGCGACATGCTGCTCTACTTGGCTCAAACAGGTGTCAAAGAAATTATGGTAGGGGTCGGCGGCAGTGCAACTAATGACGGTGGTATCGGTATGGCCTTAGGCCTTGGCTTTAAGTTTTTAGATGCTCATGGTCAGGAGCTGCCAGCTACCGGTGCTCATTTGGGGCAGGTCAAAACTGTTGTTCCGCCTCCTAACTCACCGCTTAAAAACCTTAAACTCACTATTATGACAGATGTGATTAATCCTTTATGCGGCCAACAAGGGGCGACTTATGTTTTTGGTCCCCAAAAAGGGCTGCCGCTAGCAGACCTTGCTGAGATTGATCAGGCAATGCATACTTTTTACCAGCTGGTCGATCCTCACTTGATTGACTTAGCAGGCAGCGGAGCAGGAGGGGGCATGGCGGCTGGTTTAATTGCTTTTGCAGGCGGTCAGATGGCTTCAGGCATTAATACTGTTTTAGACCTTCTTGATTTTGACAATCGTGTTAAAAAGGCTGATTTGGTTATTGTTGGCGAAGGGCGGCTGGATCGGCAGAGTCTGGCAGGTAAGGCACCTATTGGACTAGCCAGACGGACACCGGCTGGGCTGCCAGTTTTGGCCATTTGTGGCAGTCTTTCCGATGATTTGCCAGACTTCCCTTTTGAAAATATTCAGGCCGCTTTTCCCATTATTTCGGCAGTGGGCTCTCTGGAAGAGATACTGGCAGCGGCGGATAAAAATTTGATACGAACGGCTCAGAATATCGGCAATCTTCTAAAATTACAGCAAAAAGTATGACAGCCAGTACTGCCGAAAAAGCCAAAAAAAGCCCGACACTATGGGTCAAAAGAAGAGAATTGAGGCAGTGCTAATTAATCTTGGGTGAGATTAGAAAAGATGGGAAAACCTTAGCTAGATTTTAGTCAGCCCAATTATTGATTTTATAAGCTATTAAAAAACCAGCCGATTGCTTTAACCGGCTGGTTTTATGCTTTATATGATGCCAGATAAGGATCCGAACTAAAAGTCTGCTTTTCAGTTTTCTTTGCGGAAAAGCCTTTGCCAAAAGGATTTTTGGCCTGTTTTTTCTGCCTGTCTTCTTTCTTCAAAAAATTGAGGATAAAGCTCTTTAATATCAGTATGAGAGGCGTTTTCTGCCTTGTCAGTATGCATGATAAGGCCAAAGGGAGACTGGCTGCCTTCTTCATTAATGATAGTAGCAGTTAGTCCGGCAGCCTGAGCTTTTTTCATATAGGCCATCTGGACAGCTACAGTCAGTTTATCAGAAATTTTTACAGCTACGAGACCGTATCGATCTACCATATCCGACATAATGTTGTCAAAATGAGAGAGAATCGGCTGCTTACCGGCATCTTCAAGCAGGATACTGAGAACTACCCGCTCAGCAAAAGTTCCTAAATAGTTTCGTTGTTCATCTGGTTTAAGCCGCTGCTCACCCTGAGCACTCTGCAGAATTTTTTGTTCCAATTCATCCATAGCTTTCTCCTTATACAGGTTATCTAATAAAATTATACCGCAATTCGTCTGGCTTGGAAATTCCTTTTCTTTTCCAAATAAGTTGAAAAAATTTTTTAAAAGATGCTATAATAAAAAGATAAGAAAGAGAACCTGCCCAAGCTCTTTGCAAAAAAATATGGTTAAGTATAGGGTTGATTTTTAATTAGCCTGCCGTAGCCGTCTGAAGGCTTTGCCGTCTTGACAGCCGCCCGCACCCTGGCAGAGGTGCGTCTGCGAAATCAGAGATTTCGGACTTACCGTCAGCCGTAGCCGTCTGAAGGCTTTGCCGTCTTGACAGCCGCCCGCACCCTTCTAGCCGTCTTGGCAGAGGTGCGTCTGCGAAATCAGGGATTTCGGACTTACCGTCATTTTTGCTGTGAGCTTGAACGGCCTTTGTATCTTAATGGAGGTTTTTATGAATGAAAACGGGAAGCAGGTAAAGAAGTGGCAGATTGTTAGCTGGGTTTCCATTTCTTTAGCTGTCATCTTTTTTCTGCTGACTTTGGTTTTTTCAACCCTTTATCTGCATGAATGGAGTGCAAGAATTCAGGCGGAGAAACGACTTGAAGAAATGCGGGAAAGGCCATCATCTTCCAGTTCTTCCAGCAGCTCCAGTTATGATGATTATGATGATACTTACTATACCTATAGTTTCGGAGATGCCGTTGACTTTAAGGAAGGCTTGCGTATTGCGGTCACAAGTGCGGCAGAAGACAGTTCAGTTAAGATGAATAATGTTTTAGAGGGTGAAAAGAAAGTTGTGGTTTCCTTAACGGTTTCCAATGAAACAAAGCAGGATGTTACTTTTTATCCTGAAGATTTCATTGTCTTCAGCGAGAATAGTTACGCCTTCTTTAATTCAGCAACTTATGATAACGACATTCCGGACAAAATTGCCTCCGGAGAGACGAAGAAAATTGAACTCTATTTTACCTGTGACGAAGGAGAACCGTTTTCTGTCAACTACGGAGATGTTATCTGGAGTGGTTCGCAAACCGGCGGTTCTAATAGTATTTAATCGTCTGATGTTTTGAGGTGACATACCGAGATAGCCTTTAAGAAAGTCGGCGGCATTTTGCAAATGGTTTTTAGTTTGCTTAAAACTAAAGATTGTGGTATCATTAACGTGTAAAAAATAAACTCATAAGGAGAGTATTCTAATGTCAATTATTACTGATGTCTACGCTCGCGAAGTCTTGGACTCACGCGGAAATCCGACAGTTGAAGTGGAAGTGTACACTGAATCAGGTGCTTTTGGACGCGGCATGGTTCCTTCAGGAGCTTCTACTGGAGAACACGAAGCTGTAGAACTTCGTGACGGCGATAAATCCCGTTACCTTGGGAAAGGGACTCAAAAAGCAGTTGATAATGTCAACAATGTTATTGCTGAAGCCATCATCGGTTTTGATGTTCGCGATCAGCAAGCTATCGACCGTGCTATGATCGCTCTTGACGGAACTCCGACAAAAGGGAAACTTGGTGCCAATGCCATTCTTGGTGTGTCCATTGCAGTAGCGCGTGCTGCAGCTGACTACCTTGAAGTACCGCTTTACAGCTATCTTGGCGGCTTCAATACAAAAGTTCTCCCAACTCCAATGATGAATATCATCAACGGCGGTTCTCACTCAGACGCTCCGATTGCTTTCCAAGAATTCATGATTGTTCCTGCCGGTGCGCCTACATTTAAAGAAGCTCTTCGCTGGGGTGCAGAAATTTTCCACAACCTTAAGTCTATCTTAGCAGAACGCGGTCTTGAAACTGCTGTCGGTGATGAAGGTGGTTTTGCTCCTAAGTTTGACGGCACAGAAGATGCTGTAGAAACAATTATTAAAGCGATTGAAACAGCTGGCTATAAACCAGGTGAGGAAGTCTTTATCGGCTTTGATGTAGCTTCATCAGAGTTCTATGCTGACGGCATCTACGACTACACTAAGTTTGAAGGCGAAGGCGGCGCAAAACGGACATCAGCAGAACAAATTGATTATCTGGAAGAATTAGTTAACAAATACCCAATCATTACAATCGAAGATGGTATGGATGAAAATGACTGGGATGGCTGGAAAGCTTTGACAGAACGTCTTGGCGACCGTGTACAGCTGGTAGGTGATGACTTCTTTGTTACAAATACAGACTACCTTGCACGCGGTATTAAAGAAGGTGCTGCTAATTCCATCCTTATCAAGGTTAACCAAATCGGTACTTTGACTGAAACATTTGAAGCTATCGAAATGGCTAAAGAAGCTGGCTATACTGCAGTTGTTTCTCACCGCTCTGGTGAAACTGAAGATTCAACAATTGCTGATATCTCAGTAGCTACTAATGCCGGCCAAATCAAAACCGGTTCACTGTCACGTACAGACCGTATTGCTAAATACAATCAATTACTTCGTATCGAAGATCAGCTTGGTGAAGTGGCTGAATACCGCGGTCTCAAATCATTCTATAATCTTAAAAAATAAGTTTTACTGCTCTTATAAAGCGCTGGTGAAGCTGTAATAATGTGTTTTACATCAAAAGACTGAGAAAGAATATCTTCTTTTTCGGTCTTTTTTATCTTGAAAAATCAGAAAGGGTGTTGCTTTTTTGCTGTGTTTCTGTTTGACATGAAGATAAATAGGAATTGTAATGAAAAATTTTTGTGATTTATGGTACAATAATAGACAAAAGTATATTTGGGGGGTCTTATATGGATTTGCAGACCAATATTACCGGCTTACAAGGAACCATTCATGTTCCAGGTGATAAATCAATCAGTCACAGGGCGATTATGTTTGGGAGCTTAGCCGAAGGGACGACTGCTGTTTCAAATATCTTGCGAGGCGAGGATGTCCTAGCCACAATGCAAGCTTTTCGCAGTCTTGGTGTCCCGATTGAGGATGACGGTCACCTTGTTAAGATTCACGGTGTCGGTTTTAACGGTCTGCAGGCCCCAAAAGAACCGCTGGACTTAGGAAATTCCGGAACTTCTATCCGCTTGCTGTCCGGTGTTTTAGCCGGTCAGGATTTTGCTGCAGAGATGTTTGGCGATGACAGTCTTGCCAAGCGGCCTATGGATCGAGTAACGATCCCTCTGCGGCAGATGGGAGTTGATATTTCCGGACGGACAAGCCGTGATTTGCCGCCTTTAAGATTAAAAGGCAACAAAGCCCTGAAGCCTATTCATTATCAGCTGCCTGTTGCTTCTGCTCAGGTTAAGTCAGCTTTGATTTTTGCAGCTTTGCAGGCTGATGGTGAATCGGTTATTCTTGAGAAAGCACCGACCCGTAATCATACTGAAGAAATGCTGCAGCAGTTCGGCGGTCGTATTGCAGTTGATGGAAAAACGATTCGGCTTAGCGGCGGTCAGAAGCTGACAGGCCAAAAGCTGACTGTTCCAGGTGATATTTCAAGTGCGGCCTTTTGGCTGGCTGCCGGCCTTTTGACTGCTGATAGTCAGATTGTACTGAAAAATGTTGGGATTAATAAAACGCGGACAGGTATTTTAGAGGTCATTGAAGCGATGAAGGGACAGGTTCAGTTTTCAGACATTGATTCTGCTGCCCAGTCAGCAACACTGACTGTTAGGACTTCGGAGCTGACAGCGACAGAAATTGGCGGTGATATTATTCCGCGCCTGATTGATGAACTGCCGATTATTGCCTTATTAGCAACACAAGCAAAAGGGCAGACAGTTATTCGTGATGCTCAGGAACTCAAGGTGAAAGAAACTGACCGTATCCAGGCTGTTGTTTCAGCCTTAAACGCTTTGGGTGCGTCTATCACCCCAACCGACGATGGAATGATTATTCAAGGCGGGACTCCTCTTCACGGCGGCAGGGTTCATACGATGGGAGACCACCGTATCGGTATGATGGCTGCCATTGCTGCCTTGGCGGCTCAAGAAGGGACAGTTCACATAGAGCGGGCAGAAGCGATTAATACGAGCTATCCGACCTTTTTCGATGATTTGAAAGGATTGATTAATGGCTAAAGTTTTATTGGGATTTATGGGTGCTGGGAAAACAACAGTAGCGGGCTATCTGACGGATAATTTTCTGGATATGGATACGATTATCGAAGAAAAGGTCGGTATGTCTATCACAGATTTTTTTGCTGAGCATGGTGAAGCCGCTTTTCGTAAACTAGAATCCGAAACCCTTCAGGAACTGATGAAAATTGACGGCGACATCATTATTTCCACCGGCGGAGGGGTTGTCATCAGTGAAAAGAACCGCGAACTTCTGCGGCAGAACCGCAAATACAATGTACTCTTAGCGGCATCGTTTGAAGTACTGTATGAACGCATCAAAAATGATAAAGTTTATCAAAGACCACTTTTTTTGAATAATTCAAAGGAAGATTTTCATGGTATTTTCGAGCGGCGGATGATGCTTTATGAAGGATTGTCGGACTTAATTATAAATGTTGACAACCGTACACCGGAAGAAATTGCAAGGATTATTAAATGCATGTAGGTTATTTAGGCCCCAAAGGGTCTTTCACGCATAATATTGCGCTCAAGGCTTTTCCGGATGAAGAGCTCATCCCTTTGGGGACGATTACAGAAGTTATCAAGGCTTATGAAGAAGGGGCCGTGTCTTATGCGATTGTACCTGTCGAAAATGCTATCGAAGGCCCAGTTCTTGAAACATCGGATTATCTTTTTCATCAGGCACACATCGAAACAATCGCTGAGATCGTCCAGCCGATTAAGCAGCAGTTACTGGCTACCGCACAGGGTAAAAAAATCGAAAAGATTTTCTCTCACCCTCAGGCCATTGCTCAAGGGAAAAAATACGTGCTGGAAAATTATCCTGATGTCATTATTGAGGCTATGGCCAGCACGGCATATGCTGCCCGCTATGTTGCAGAGCACCCGCAAGCCAATTATGCCGCCATTGCCCCGCAGGCGGCGGCAGATGAATACGGACTTGAAATTATCGCTCAGGATATTCATGAAATCGACAATAATTACACCCGTTTCTGGGTTCTTGGGCCTAAAGCCGTTCCAATTGATTTAAAAGAGACAGATAAAAAAATTTCTTTAGCCTTTACTCTGCCGGATAATTTACCGGGTGCACTCTATAAGGCTTTATCTGTTTTTGCCTGGCGGGGCATTGATTTAACAAAAATTGAAAGCCGTCCTTTAAAAACGGTTCTGGGAGAATATTTCTTTATCATTGATTTTGCTAATCATAATGAAGAATTGGTCAGCTTTGCTTTAGAAGAGTTGACAGCTATTGGGATTCACTACAAAATTTTAGGAAAATACACTGTTTATCAATTAGGGTAACTGTTACAAATAGATTAGTTTGTATGGAAAGATAAGAATTGTTTGGAATAAGTTATGACAAGAAATAATAGAAGTGGCTTAAGCCACCACGAAGAACTGCGGTACGATTATCTCTTAAAAAATTTGCAGTATCTAAATGACAGGGAAAAAAATGAATTTAACTACCTGCAGCAGAAGATGAACCAGGCTCAGTACCAGCAGCAGGCCTACTACGACAGCTACCATTCATTTTCTGACTATGAGGATTTAGACAATCAGCAGGATTTTTACCCTGAAGATTATGAGGAGGCAGATGATGATACTTTGCAAGGTCTGCCTAAATATCCGACAGAAAGAACATCTTCCCGCAGATCAAGGCGGTCTGCTTCAGCTGTACAGCAGGGAGATCTGCCTGTTTATCCGGAGACTGCCGGTTCTGTTTCAAAACCTAGAAAGACTAAAAAACGTCCGAAAAGAGGACGGCTGAAAAAGATTCTTCTGACTGCCGGTCTTGTTCTGCTGGCTGTGTTTGCCGGCATGATTTTTATGTTTATTAAGGGAATGAATGACATCTCTTCTGGGAAATCGGACTACAGTGCCGCAGTGACTGAAACTTTTAATGGTGTGGATTCAGAAGACGGTACTAATATTCTGGTTTTAGGGTCTGACCAGCGGGTGACTCAAGGCTCGGACGAGGCCAGAACAGATACAATCATGGTTGTCAATGTCGGCAATAGCGACAAAAAAGTTAAAATGGTTAGCTTCATGCGTGATACACTGGTTAATATTGAAGGCTACAGTTATGATGATTATTCCTATGATTTGAAGCTCAATTCAGCCTTTAATTTTGGTGAACAGGATAACAACCAAGGGGCAGAGTATATGCGGCGGGTTCTGAAGAATAACTTTGATATTGATATCAAATACTATGTGATGGTAGATTTCGAAACCTTTGCTGAAGCTATTGATACCCTGTTTCCTAAAGGTGTAAAGATTGATGCACAGTTTGGGACTGTTGATGGGGAAGATGTGTCTTCTGTTGAAGTTCCTGATGATCTTAATATGGAAAACGGTGTCGTACCTAATCAGACGATTGAAGAAGGAGTTCAGCGTATGGACGGGCGGACTCTGCTCAACTATGCGCGTTTCCGCAAAGATGATGACGGCGATTACGGCCGTACGGTCCGTCAGCAGCAGGTCATCAGTGCCATCATTTCACAAATTAAAGATCCGACCAAACTCTTTACAGGTTCAGCAGCGATTGGCAAGATTTATGCTTTGACTTCTACCAATATTTCCTACACCTTTTTGCTGACTAACGGCTTGTCTATGCTGAGCGATGCGCAAAACGGCATTGATCAGGCTACGATTCCGTCAGAAGGCGGCTGGATTGATGATTTTGATATGTACGGCGGACAGGCGCTCTATATTGATTTCGAAAGCTACAAGCAAGAGCTTTCAGATTTAGGCCTGCGTTAAAGATAAAGGACAAGGAGGGGCCTTCTCGGCTAAGCTGGGCTGCTCCTTATTTTTTTGCCAGCATAGAAAGGCTGAAAAAAAGAAATGCTAAAAAAGAATGATATTGTAGACACTGAAATAGTCGATTTGAGCCATGAAGGACAGGGTATCGCCAAAGTTGCAGGCTTTGTCTTTTTTGTTGACAATGCTCTGCCCGGAGAGAAAATCCGCATGCGGGTGCTCAAGGTAAAAAAAGCAATTGGATTTGGAAAAGTTGAGGAATACTTGAGCTGGTCGCCCTTTCGCAATGAAGATTTGAATACAGACTATCTGAGGACAGGAATTGCAGATTTAGGGCACTTGGTTTATTCAGAACAGTTAAAAACTAAACGCCGGCAAGTGATTAACACCCTTTATAAAATTGCTGCCATATCCGATGTTCAGGTAGCGGAAACACTTGGTATGTCCAATCCTTATGCTTATAGAAACAAAGCACAGGTTCCGGTCCGCCGTGTCAACGGTCAGCTTGAAACAGGTTTTTTCCGCAAGCATTCTCATGATTTGCTGCCTATTTCTGACTATTATATTCAGAATAAAGAAATTGATCGTTTGATTAATTTTACCCGTGATTTACTGCGCCGTTTTGACCTTAAGCCTTACGATGAGAAGGAAGAGACAGGACTTATCCGCAATCTTGTTGTCCGCCGAGGGCATTATTCTGGTGAAATGATGCTGATCTTTGTGACAAGACGCTCAAAGATTTTCCGTATTGAGCAGATTACCGAAAAAATTGTAGCGGAGTTTCCTGCTGTCAAATCCATCATTCAAAACATTAATGATAAAAAAACCAATGCTGTTTTTGGCAGTGATTTTAAGACGCTTTACGGTAAAGATACCATTGAGGACATTATGCTTGGGAACCGCTATGCCATTTCCGCACCATCATTTTACCAAGTCAATACCGAGATGGCCGAAATACTTTATCAAACTGCAATTGACTTTGCAGAAGCAAAAAAGAATGACATTGTGATTGATGCTTATTCTGGGATTGGAACAATTGGCTTACTGTTTGCTGGAAAAGTTAAAGCCGTCTATGGTGTTGAAGTGGTTGAGGAAGCTGTGGCAGATGCCAAACGAAACGCTGCCTTAAACAACATTACCAATGCACACTATGTAGCCGATTCAGCCGAACAGGCTATGGCAACATGGGAAAAAGAGGGGATTAAACCCAATATCCTTCTGGTTGACCCGCCTCGTAAGGGTTTGACCGAAAACTTCATCAAGGCCAGCAGCGCCATGCAGCCGGATAAACTGGTCTATATATCCTGCAACCCGGCCACCATGGCACGTGATATCAAGCTCTACGGAGAACTTGGTTACAAGCTGCAGAAAGTGCAGCCTGTAGACTTGTTTCCAATGACACATCACATAGAAACTGTAGGACTTCTAGTAAGAAATATTGAAGATGATAAACGGGGGAAGTTAGCATGAGTATTTGGGATGATTTGAAAGTGGTTCACTTGGCTAGTAATGCTTCTTTTAGTAAAGGGATTGCCTACTATCAAAGTCAGGCAGTGTTAAGTGGAGAAAAGAGTGAAGATGGTATTTATAAGGGGCAGGTTAGTGGATCGCAAGGTAAAACTTACCATGTTACAATAAATACCAACTATCCTAGAAAGTCAACCTGTACCTGCCCATTTGCGACAGGCAGGAGAGTGATTTGTAAACACATGGTGGCCTTATACTTTTTCTATTTTCCCAGACAGGCTGATGCCGTTATTGCAGAGTGGGAAGAGGAGGAAGGAGAAAAAGAAGAACGCTATCTGAAATGGGAAGCAGATTATACAATGTTCCGACAGAAAAAAGTCGAGGAAATCACAGCTTATGTTAAGACACTGAGTGAAGGCCAACTCAGAGAGAAATTAATAGAAGCGCTTTTAAAAGAATTTGATTGTGACTACCCAGACTGTGATGAAGAGTCCGACTATGGTGAAGACTATTATTTTTGATTGATGAAAACAGTAAAATCACCCTCCTATTTATAAAAGGAACTGAAGGAGAATTATAGGATGTAGCTGCAGTGGGTAACTGTTGTAGTCACATCCTTTTTTGCGTTTTTGTGATATAATAATCGAGAATAAGTACTGAAGTAATATGTTTTCTCAAATGGTGAATTGATTAGTCTAGTCATAGGAGCAAATATGAAATTAAGTGGTTTTGAAGATTTACGGGTTAAACGGACAATAAAAGCTATCTATAAAGCCTTTGAAGAGTTGATTTGTGAGCTGGATTATGACAAAATAACTGTCACGGAATTGGCCAAACGGGCTGAAATCAATAAAAAGACCTTTTACCGCTATTATCCGACTTTGGCTGACCTGCTGGCGGAGATGCAAGAGCAGTATGCTCAGTCCTACATTGACTTGATTAAGGATTTAAGCCTGCCGGATGATTTGGAAAAGATGCAGCGTGCCTTTTTTGAATTTTCGGCAGAACAAGGAGAGGCTTATGATAAGATTACCATCAGCCAGACCTTCTATCGAGACATTCGTCAAGACATGGTGGATATGGTCATGGCTTCCACTTGGTCCAAGTTAGCAAGGTTGAAACAACTCAGCGATTTTCAAAAGATTAGCTTGCTCAATTTTGTCCAAAACACAGGCTTGTCTCTCTATCGCCAATGGGTGGAAGAAGGAAGGCGAACCCCATTGGAAGAAGTGATTGAGACGGCTAATCTCTTGACACTCGCAGGCGTCCAATCTCTTTTGAAATAAGATATGTCACACTTCCTCTCTTTTAGTGGCATATGTCCCGTTTTTAGAAAAGTGCCCATTGTTTTTTTGACAGTGGGCATTTACAATAATCTTAAACAGAAGAAATGAGGTGACAATATGGACAAAGATATCTGGCAACGGTTGGCTGACGGTGATGCGGTAAATATGATGGAAACAGAATACGGTGACACCGTTCTGTCAGAATTTAATCGCTGCCGCGACCTGCAATTTCGGATTAACCAAACTCTTCCGTCTTCTTCCAAGATTCATGATCTGTATGCAGAATTACTTGGCGGATACTTATCGGCCACCAGTCACATCATGAGTCCATCGCAGATTGATTTTGGGAAAAATGTTCATCTTGGTGACAGGGTATTCATCAATCATAACCTGACCCTCATGTCCATTGGTGGTGTTTCGATTGGAGATGGGACATTTATTGGACCCAATGTCAGCATTGTCACGGATAATCATGACTTGGAGGATATCCTTGTTTTGCGTTGCCAACCCGTTAAGGTTGGACAAAAGGTTTGGATAGGCGAAGGAGTTAAGATTATGCCTGGTGTCAGCATTGGAGATGGGGCAGTCTTAGCCAGCGGGGCGGTTGTCACTAAAGATGTTCCTGATTATGCAATTGTCGGCGGGAATCCAGCCAAGCTCATTCGGATGAAGGAAGGTTAGGTTATGCAGGAAGATGAAAAAGAAATTGTTGCCCTTCAACATGAGATTTGGAAAGCCATTATTGATAAAGATTTTGAACGGTTGTATGCACTTTACCCAGAAAATCATCTCTTTCGCCATGTTGGAGGCTACTGCCAGACACGGGAAGAATATTTTGAGACCATTCGTTCAGGAACTTTTTCTTATTATACCTATGTTCCAATTTCAGAGACGGTTCGACTGGTAGGAGAAGAACGTGCGATTCTCCATGCCAAGGCCAAGACAGATGCTCGCATTTATGGCTTTCGAAAGGTCTGGACTATGGATTTTGAACTTCCCTTTGAAAAAGTAGAAGGGAGGTGGCAGCCAGCAAATGATTGTTAAGAAAAGATCGGGATACTTTAGAAAAAATGTTACCAGGTGATTTTGTAGCAGTCTATATCACAGGGCCATTCAGACCAAAGAAGAGCGGTGAGATGACCTATGACGCTTTTTTAGAAACAAACTATAACTTTAAGCAGAAGAGTCAGCGTGTTCTGGTGACGGTTGAATAGTGGATTCACGCTAGGATTTATGGTAGTGCTTAGTCGGTAGCGGGGAAGCGTTATTTTCAAAAATTGATGGTTGGCGGCAAATAGTTGAGTAAATAAGATTTTCATAAGAGAAAGGGAAATAAAATGAATACAGAAATACTACTAGCAAAATTAGAATTGAAAGAATTGGTTGATACCTTCTCAAATTTGGCGGATATCAAGGATACCAAGACCCAGGTTCAACTCTTCACAGAGGACGCGGTTGTCACATCACATAATGGTAATCAGACTTTCAAACAGGAAGGACATGAGGCTATTGAGTCAGCCTTTGCGAATTTTCTAGCCCCTTTTGATACAGTTTACCACCTCAATGGTCAACAGGTCGTTACTATTGATGAGGATAAGGCAACAGGGACAGCCTACTGTCATGTGGTTTTGATTGGGCCAAACCAAGAGGAGAAACGGATTCAGACGACCCAAGGTGTTCGCTATGAAGATGAGTATGTTAAAGTGGGTGGTCAATGGAAAATTGCTAAGCGCACTTCTTACTTTATGTACACGGACAGCAAGGAAGTTTGATTAGAACTGATTGTTTAAAAAGGAGACAAAATATGGAACAAACTTATTTGAAACTCAACTCTGGCTATGAGATGCCACAATTAGGCATTGGAGTTTATTTAGTAGCACCTGAAGAGACTAAACAGAATTTACTGGATGCGTTTCAGTTAGGCTATCGTCATGTGGACACGGCCCATGCCTATCAAAATGAGCGCGAGGTTGGTCAGGCTGTACAGGCTTCCGGCCTAGCTCGTGAAGAGGTATTCATCACTTCCAAACTTTGGCCAAGCGATTATGCAGATCCGGAGGCCATTGATAAAATGCTGGCACGTCTAGATATGGACTATATTGACCTAGTCCTCTTGCACCAAGAGATTGGTGATTACAAGGCAGGCTGGAAAAATCTAGAAACAGCTGTTGCAGCAGGCAAGGTCCGCTCAATAGGCCTGAGTAACTTTGAGTCCGAGCGTTTAGAGGAAATTCTGACTATGGCGACCATTCCACCCGCAGCGCTACAGGTGGAATGCCACCCCTATTTTCCGCAACAAACTCTGAAAGAGAGGATTTCACCTCTAAGAACTATTATTGAAAGTTGGTATCCTCTGGGACATGGAGACAGCCAGCTGATGAGCGAGCCTGTCTTTAGTAAACTAGCTGAAAAGTATGGCAAGACGCCTGCGCAAATTATTTTACGCTGGCATATCCAATCGGGACATGCTGTCTTCCCTAAAACAACAAATCCTGAACATTTGAAGGAAAATAGAGATATTTTTGACTTTACATTGTCAGATGATGACATGGCTGACATTGCAGGATTAGCTAAGGATTTTCGCTATTTTAACATGACGCTGGAGGAGCGTGAGCAACGCCTCATGGCTTTTGTTCCAGAGGATTGATTTGAAGATTATAAAGAAAGGGATTGCGTATAATCTTAAATCCATCTGAAAGACTATAGTATAGAAGCAAGACCTTATCACACATCGAGACTGTTTGTCTACTGACACACATAATTGAAGAAACAGGTCTGAAAAGGTTTGAAATCAAGGACTTTCCGAATTCATAGGCAAAACTGTTCCGGGACTGAGGAGAGCCCTTTCCTTCTTTAGCAAACATATCTACGATTCCGCTTTCGGAGGATTGTAGCTACTATTTTGCTTTTTGGCTAGGGAGAAAGCAAGTTTACTAACAGAAGAAATAAGGAAAAAGGCATCGGGGAGATTAACCCCGATGCCTTTATGGAGCAGGATGTTCAGTACTGCTGATGGTTATGATTACTCATTTCCGGCTTCAATCTGCTCAAGTATCACTTCTTAAATCCAGCTCCGTATGCTGTCACATCAGTCAGTCCATATCCTTTTTTCTTGCCAAGGTCCCAATAGATCTTTGAACGGAAGCAGAACAGGAATACTGCAACAAACCAGACAATTGCAAGGCCATAATCGTACCAGATGAACATTGTAGGATTAAATACTGTGGTGAAGTAATAACAGCCAATGAATCCAAGGCCCAGAACACCTGTGATCTGGCCAGCATTGTAGAAGGTCTTCAACTTCACGGGGAAGATGATTAAGTGCATGATGACTTCGGCGAAAAGAAACATCATGGCAGATAAGGTCAGGAATCGCACATCGGGGAAGATAAGCGGCAGAACGTAGAGAAGGAGCAGGAAGCTCCAGTTTCCGAACATTGAACTAAGGTTAGTAACATCCCACTTTGTGGAATCCATCTCATCGTTATTCATCATAACTTTCATACCTATCAGCGGAAAACCGCCGGGATAGCCGAACTCCTCAAAGAAGTGCAGGAACAGGATTGTGATGGATGCCAGCAGGCATTTCTGGACTGATTCGACGGGTGCAAAAAGGGCAATCAGAGCAGTGAGTCCTGCGAGATATACTGAAATATAGTGCCATATGTTTACTGCCTTTTTCATGGTAATGGCCTCCTTCTTGAATTGCTTACTATTGACATTATAACGCGACAGAATGTATAATAAAATAGTCAATTAAAAGAAAAGTGTCTAATTAACGAAAGGAGCAGTATGCCCCGCCCAAGAAAAACTGACCGAGATGAAATGGCGACAGTGAAAATCGAAAATGCATTCTGGTCTCTGCTTGAGACTGAGCGGTATTCCGACATCACCGTTCTACGGGTATCTCAGGAGGCAGAAATCAATCGGAACTCATTTTACTATCACTATAGCAATATCAATGACCTCGCACAGAAGGCTTTTGTGAATAATGCTGACAATGAGGTATCGAGAACACTTGTGACCGCTTTGCTATCTGCATTTCAAGAAGGCAAGTCTGCGCCGATTTTTGATATGTCTATCTTACCTCATTCAAAGCGCATCATGTTATGTGCGGCAAGTGAATCTCCGTATTTGAGACAGCTGGTGACTGAGCTATTAAAAACGATATGGTTTAATTCCATGTCGATTGACGAAGAATTATTATCATCGGATGAGAGAGTACAGATTCGTTTTGTCTTTGCAGGACTCGTTTCGGTCCTTGGAAGTAAGGAAATAAGGGACAATCCGCTTTCTATGTCAGTTCTTTCCCAGACAGAATTAGGGAAAGCGATTATTTCTACGATGCAGATGATTGCAGCAAGGCAAGAAGTGTGAGCAGCGAAAGCTTGTTTAAAAAACATTATCCTTGAAGTGCTTCTAATGAGTGTGCGGGACCGCTGAATATGTTGCTCTGCTCGTAAAAGCCTAGAAATCTTTAACACATGGGATAGTAAAAAGCCTTGGATAACAAGGCTTTTTTATGTACGACGGGCATGTTGTACATCTGAGGTGCAAGTCCTCTGGGACACCCGCTACTGGTGAACCCAATAGCGATTCTGCATCCTGACTATCGTGAGGTAGCGGGGAGTTGAAGCTTCTGTAATAGAAGTGGAGCGAAGAGGTGAACCATATAACTGAAGTGCTATTCCACTTCGCCTGTACCTGCAACGTCGGTCTGATAGGTAGAGAAAGTTAACCCGTATGGCTAATGGAATCCACCACCAATGTAAGGTGTCCCGCAGGTAACGAAACAAGAAAGGAATCACACACATGTCGCCATTGTTAACTCAAATCTTATCTAAAGAGAATATGATGACTGCTTTCACCAAAGTCTGTGCTAATAAAGGCTCAGCTGGTGTAGACGGTATCACCGTAACGGATATCGGTCTGTATCTCAATAAAAATTGACGTACGATTAAGAGCCAGATACTTGCGAGAAAGTACAAACCACAACCTGTCTTACGAGTAGAAATACCCAAACCACAGGGAGGAAAGCGTAAACTAGGTATACCAACTATAGTGGATAGAATTATCCAACAAGCGATAGTCCAAGTTATCACACCCTTGTGTGAACCACACTTCCAAGAGACGAGTTATGGCTTTCGTCCGAACCGCTCTTGTGAAATGGCTATCCTAAAGCTATTAGACTATCTTAATGACGGTTATACTTGGATAGTGGACATTGACCTAGAGAAATTCTTTGATAATGTTCCTCAAGACCGCTTGATGTCCTATGTCCACAACCTCATCAATGACGGTGATACAGCATCTCTCATCCGTAAATACCTACAAGCGGGCGTTATGATACAAGGAAAGTACCATGACACGCCAGTTGGCACACCGCAAGGAGGTAATCTCTCCCCATTATTATCCAATATTATGCTTAATGAGTTGGATAAAGAGCTAATGGCACGAGGGTTACGTTTTGTGAGGTACGCAGATGACTGTGTTATCACTGTAGGAAGTAGAGCGTCAGCTATTCGAGTGATGCACTCTGTTACTCGCTATATTGAGAAACGTCTCGGTCTCAAGGTTAACGCTAGTAAGACCAAAATCACTAAGCCAACTAGTCTAAAGTATCTCGGCTTTGGCTTTTGGTATCAACCAAAAACAAACCAATGGTTCAGTCGTCCTCATCAAGATAGCGTTAAACGGTTCAAGGAAAAGTTAAAACTTCTTACCAGCCGTAAGCATAGTATAGACCTAGATATGAGAATACAACGGCTTAACTGGTTAATACGAGGGTGGATAAATTACTTCCGTATCGGAAAGATGAAAACTGTTTTAACCAAGATAGATGAACATCTGAGAACTCGCTTACGAGTGATTATCTGGAAGCAGTGGAAAACCAAAGATAAACGACGTTGGGGATTGCTTAAATTAGGCGTTCCTAGGTGGTTAGCCGATAAGGTATCGGGCTGGGGTGACCACTATCAATTGGTTGCTCACAAATCGGTTCTTAAACGTGCTATATCAAAACCAGT